>JAFIHR010000045.1 GCA_017849325.1 Xanthobacter autotrophicus
CCTCCTCATGCTCCGCCACATCGGCGAGATGGTGCAGGTGGGAGATGGCGGAAGGCGCGTTCAGATCGTCGGCGAGGCGCTCGGCGACCTCGATCTCGAACGGGTTGTCGTCCCCCGTCTCGGCCTCAAGCTCGCCGACGACGCGGTACCATTTGTCCAGCGTCTTGGCGGCAAAGCCCAGGCCCTGCCGGGTCCAGTTGATGGGCTGGCGATAGTGGGTCGAGAGCATGGCGAGGCGCAGCACCTCGCCCGGCCATTCCTCCAGAAGCTCGTGGATGGTGACGAAGTTGCCCAGCGACTTGGACATCTTCTCGCCTTCCAGCATGAGGAAGCCGTTGTGCATCCAGATCTGCGCCATGACGCCCGTGTGGAAGGCGCAGCGCGACTGGGCGATCTCGTTCTCATGGTGCGGGAACACGAGGTCGATGCCGCCGCCATGGATGTCGAAGGTCTCGCCCAGGTGCTTCCAGCTCATGGCCGAGCATTCGATATGCCAGCCGGGGCGGCCCGGCGCGGCGATGCCGGCGGGCGAGGGCCAGCCGGGCACGCCCTCCGGGCTCGGCTTCCACAGCACGAAGTCCATGGGGTCGCGCTTGAACGGGGCCACATCCACCCGCGCGCCGGCGATCATCTCGTCCAGCGGGCGGCGGGAGAGCTGGCCGTAATCCGGCATGGAGGGCACCGAGAACAGCACGTGGTCCTGCGCCACATAGGCGTGGCCCGCCGCCACCAGCTTCTCGATGAGGGCGTGCATCTCGGCGATGTGCTCGGTGGCGCGCGGCTCCACCGACGGGCGCAGGCAGCCGAGCGCCGCGCAGTCCTCGCGGAACCAGGCGTAGGTCTCTTCCGTCAGCTCGCGGATGGTGATGCCGCGCTCGGCGGCGCGGGCGTTGATCTTGTCATCCACGTCCGTGATGTTGCGCACGTAGGTGACGTGATCGGCCCCGTAGAGCCGGCGCATCTGGCGGAACAGCAGGTCGAAGACGATCACCGGCCGCGCGTTGCCGATATGGGCGAAGTCGTAGACCGTGGGGCCGCACACATACATGCGCACGTTGGCGGGATCGAGCGGACGCAGCGCATCCTTCGACCGGGTCAGGGTATTGTAGAGCCTCAGCTCCATGGATCGCTCCGCTCGCGCCAAACACGCGCGGCATGCCGGGCACCGGCCGGGCGTCCAGATCCTATGGCTTAGAGAGGCAGCAAAGGACGGCCGCGGCCAGCGTCAGGGCTAGCCGCAAATAATCGGCAGAAGAATGCCGAAGGTGGAAAAAGGGCCGTTCATGATGTGGGACAATGGGTCGCCGCCGTCCGCCCGTCAAGCCTTTTCAAGGCCGGGAAAACGCCGCACCCGGGCGGCGGGCGCGGGCAGAAATCGGCCGCCGGCGCGCTCCGGCCCTTATTTGTGCCGCTTTTGCCGTCGCTTTTGGGGACGTTGCGTTCGTATCAACCGCGTCGCCTGCCGACCGCGCGCCGCCGGGCCTCCCCGTCCGGATGGCGGCAAATCCAAGGTCTTCTGCGCCCCATGACGAGCATCCGCGCTGTGATCCTGCTGGCGGCCGCCAGCTTCGCATTCGCTTCCGGCGCCAGGGCCGACACCCGCATCTTCATCATCGAAAATTCCGACGGCTACGGCGTCGATTCCTGCCTCGCCTCGGGTGGCGCCTGCGGCGAGCGCGTCGCCGCCGCCTGGTGCCGCTCCCACGATTACGCCCGGGCGCTCGACTTCGGCCGCGCCGACAATTCCATGCTGACGCCCATCTCCTCGGGCAGCGCCCTGTCGCAGACCGCCTGCCAGGGCCCGCTCTGCCCCACTGTCGTCGCCATCACCTGCACGCGCTGAGCCTGCACCCGCCGACCCGGCAGGCGCCGCCGCCCCCCCCCCGGCCTATTTGAGGAAGTCCCCGCAGCGCGGCACCTCGCTGTTGCCCCAGGGCATGATGGGCACCGAGGAGGTGGAATTCTTCGGGCTGCCGTCCACCAGCTTGTCGGAATAGACGAGATAGACCAGCACGTTGCGCTTGGCGTCGCAGCCCCGCACGATCTGCATCCGCTTGAAGAAGATCGACCGGCTCTCGCGGAATACCACGTCGCCCTGCTCGAACTTCCCCTTGAAGGAAATGGGGCCGATCTGCCGGCAGGCGAGCGAGATGTCGGAGACCTGCTCCGCCACGCCGAACATGCCCGAGACACCGCCTTTTTCCGGCTGGGTGTAGTGGCACGCCACCCCCTGAACCACCGGATCGTCGATGCCGTAGACGGCGAGCTTGTCGTCGGGGGTGAGGAATTTCCAGACCGTGGACTTCTTGAAGATGAGGTCCGGCTCCTGGGCCTTCGCCGGGCCCGCGGCCCCGAGCAAGGCGATGAGGAGCGCGGCGGCGTGGGGCAGTCGGGACACGAAACGGATCATGCTTCACCCTGGCGTTGAGTGCTCCTCATATGGGAGCGGGAGGTAGGAAAGGGAACCCTCCGGCGCCATTGACCTTGGGCCCGCCCCGTGACACGCCTTCGACATTGCGCCTTCGGTGACAGCGCCCCGCCCCCGGCGCG
>JAFIHR010000318.1 GCA_017849325.1 Xanthobacter autotrophicus
GAAATCTCCCGGCCCTCGCGGACCGGGAGATCGTCATTTCGCAGGACGCGGAGGCCGTTGCCCCTCGCCTCGACCAGCCGGAAGGCGTTCAGGCCTTCACCAGCGGCAGCTTGGGCACCGGGCTTCCCGAGCCGCCCCGCCCGCCGGACTTCGGGCCCGACTTCGGTCCCGCCTTGGGGCCGGACTTCGGCCCCGGCTTGGCGAGCTTAGCGCTGCGGGTCTTCGCACCCGTCGCCGCCTTGCGCCGCACCGGACGCTTGGTCGGCTCGGGCACGATCTTGTCCGGCTTGGGGGTGACGGGACCCTCGGGGAATTCGAAGCCGAGCTTCGACTCCTTGCCCTCGCCCTCCACCACCACGCGCACGTGGCCGCCATTCTTGAGCGCGCCGAACAGCACCAGGTCCGCCAGCGGCGTCTTGATATGCTCCTGGATCACCCGCGCCATGGGCCGGGCGCCCATCTGCTCGTCATAGCCGCGCTCCACCAGCCACTGGGTGGCCTCGTCGGAGAGCTCGATGGCCACATGCCGGTCGGCCAGCTGCGCCTCGAGCTGGAGCACGAACTTCTCCACCACCTGGCCGATGATCTCGGGGGTGAGGTGAGCGAAGGGGATCACCGCATCGAGCCGGTTGCGGAACTCCGGCGCGAAGGTGCGATTGATCGCCTCCGTGTCGTCGCCCTCGCGCTTGGTGCGGGTGAAGCCGTAGGCCGGCTTCGACAGATCGGCCGCGCCCGCGTTCGTGGTCATGATGAGGATCACGTTGCGGAAGTCGATCTGCTTGCCGTTGTGGTCGGTCAGCTTCCCGTGGTCCATGACCTGCAGGAGGATGTTGAAGAGGTCCGGATGGGCCTTCTCGATCTCGTCCAGCAGCAGCACGCAGTGGGGATTCTGGTCCACCCCGTCGGTGAGCAGGCCACCCTGGTCGAAGCCCACATAGCCGGGAGGCGCGCCGATGAGGCGGCTCACGGTGTGGCGCTCCATATATTCCGACATGTCGAAGCGCAGCAGGTTCACCCCGAGGATGGAGGCGAGCTGCTTGGCCACTTCCGTCTTGCCGACGCCCGTGGGGCCGGAGAACAGGTAGGAGCCGATAGGCTTCTCCGGCTCGCGCAGGCCGGCGCGGGCGAGCTTGATGGACGCCGCCAGAGCCTCGATGGCCTTGTCCTGGCCATAGACCACGCGCTGCAGCGTCGTCCGCAGATTGGCCAGCACCTCCGCGTCGTCCTTGGAAACGGTCTTCGGCGGAATGCGCGCCATGGTGGCGATGGTGGCCTCGATCTCCTTGAGGCCGATGGTCTTCTTGCGCCGCGACTCCGGCAGCAGCATCTGCGCCGCACCGGATTCATCGATCACGTCGATGGCCTTGTCGGGCAGCTTGCGGTCGTGGATGTAGCGCGCGGAAAGCTCCACCGCCGCCTTGATGGCGTCGTTGGTGTAGCGCAGCTTGTGGTACTCCTCGAAATAGGGCTTGAGCCCCTTCAGGATCTCGATGGCGTCGGGCACGGTGGGCTCGGCCACGTCGATCTTCTGGAAGCGCCGCACCAGGGCCCGGTCCTTCTCGAAATACTGCCGGTATTCCTTGTAGGTGGTGGAGCCCATGCAGCGCAGCGTGCCCGAGGCCAGCGCCGGCTTCAGGAGGTTGGATGCGTCCATCGCTCCGCCCGAGGTCGCCCCCGCGCCGATCACCGTGTGGATCTCGTCGATGAACATGATGGCGTTCGGGTAGGCCTCGATCTCCTTCACCACCTGCTTGAGGCGCTCCTCGAAGTCGCCGCGATAGCGGGTGCCGGCGAGCAGCGCGCCCATGTCGAGGGCGAAGATGGTGGCGGTGGCGAGCACGTCCGGCACGTCGCCGTCATTGATGCGCTTGGCGAGGCCCTCGGCGATGGCGGTCTTGCCCACCCCCGGGTCGCCCACGAACAGCGGGTTGTTCTTCTGGCGGCGGCAGAGCACCTGGATGGTGCGCTCGATCTCCTTGTCGCGGCCGATCAGGGGATCGATCTTGCCCTCGTGCGCCTTCTTGTTGAGGTTGATGCAATAAGCGTCCAGGGCGTCGGCCTTCTTCTGCTTTTCATCACCGGACTTGGTTTCGGTCTCCTCCTCGGCGCCGCGCACGGGGCGGCTCTCGGACATGCCGGAGCGCTTGGCGATGCCGTGGGAGATGTAGTTCACCGCGTCGTACCGCGTCATGTCCTGCTCCTGCAGGAAATAGGCGGCATGGCTCTCGCGCTCGGCGAAGATGGCCACCAGCACGTTGGCGCCGGTCACCTCCTCGCGGCCCGACGACTGGACGTGGATCACCGCGCGCTGGATGACGCGCTGGAAGCCGGCGGTGGGCTTGGAATCGTCGGAGCCGGACTGAACGAGGTTTTCCAGCTCGCTGTCCACATACTCCACGAGATTGCGGCGGAGCTTGTCCATGTCGACGTTGCAGGCGCGCATGACGGCGGCCGCGTCCTGATCGTCGACGAGAGAGAGCAACAGATGTTCGAGCGTCGCATATTCATGGTGGCGCTCATTCGCCAGCGCCAAAGCGCGATGAAGCGACTGCTCGAGGCTGCGAGAGAAAGTAGGCATCGGCACCTCGTTCCGCGCACCGCATCCGGCCTTGGGCACTCTCCTCAGCTTTCCGACGCGTGCACCCTTTCCACAAACTTCGTACCGCAAGGCTCGGTGCGCAAGCCCCTCGCTGCCCGCTTCGCAGCCGCAGCACGCGGAAGATTTAGCCGATTGATCAAAAAAAGCCCAATAAACCAGCACCTTGAAAAAAGGGCTCTCTCATTTTTTCTCCATCACACATTGCAGCGGGTGCTGGTGCTTGCGGGCGAAATCCATCACCTGGGTGACCTTCGTCTCGGCCACCTCGTAGGTGAACACGCCGCACTCGCCGACCCCGTGATTATGCACGTGCATCATGATGCGGTTGGCGTCCTCGCGGTTCTTGTTGAAGAACCGCTCGAGCACGTGCACCACGAACTCCATCGGCGTGTAGTCGTCGTTCAGCAGCAGCACGCGATAGAGGCTCGGCCGCTTGGTCTGCGGCTTGGTGCGTGTGATGACCGAGGTGCCCGAGCCGTCGTTGCCGCCGCGGTTCGGGGGCTCGGGATCGGGGCCGGCAACGGGCGGCGCGGGGTGCGCCGGGACCGGCATGGCAGTGACGGGAAAAACGGCTCTCAGCAGATCAATCATGTCCATGACGCCCCGCCCGCAGCTCCGCCTTCAGGCCGGGGAGCTTCGGCGCGTTCTCGCAACACTGAAAAGGCCACCGCGCAGCGTCCGTCGGCACCGGCGGAGATCGTCTCCCGCGCCCGGCCCCGCTTGCGGTCCGCTGCGGGGTCGGCGGCCCGCGCAATCAGGATGTTGTAACACAAAAGGCCCGACGCAAGGTCGGGCCCTTCATGGAAATGTCCGAACCGATCGCGGAGCAGATCAGCGGGGGAACTTGCCGAAGGTGGTCTCGAAGGGCTTGTAAGCCTCCTTGGCCAGCTCGGTGTAGAGCTCGCTGATCTTGGTGGCCTGAGCCATCGCGCCCTCGTAGGCGGTCTTCAGGTAGGCCTGCTGGATCTCGACGGCCTGCTCCAGGGTCTTCGCGCCGAGCAGCTTCTCGAGGGCGGCAGTGCCCTGCTCGAAGGAGCTCTTGGTGTAGTCGGCGACTTCCACGGCGATGGCCTGGGCGCTCTTGGAGAGCATGCCGAAGGTCTTCATCGCGTTTTCCATGTTTTCCTTGCTGAGCTGCTGCAGCTCTTCCGCATTCTGCACCATGGGAGTCCTCATCGCGTTATGCCGCCCCCGACCCAGCGATGCCGGCCGTGGCTAGCGTGACGTGGTTGTGATAGTGACTTCACTTCTATCCGAGCGGGTTATTTTCCCTCGCTCTGATGTGCATAATATGCACTGCAGCATGGATGTCAACAAATTTTGTGCAGCGCACAAATGTGGCACGGCTGCCCGGTTTACGCCTTGGTAACTCCCCCTTCTTAGGGTCTCCACTTGGTCGCGACCTCGGTTCACGTCGCGGTGAGCCCGGCATGCGCTATGATGCCGGCCGACGACCGCGATCCCTGGGCCCAGGTGCAGCCTGCGACCACAAGACGGGGCTAGTCCATGCGTTGTGCCTCAGCGAGCCTGCCGCTCGCCACAAAAACCCTTGCGCTGGCAATGATTGCCGGCTTCGCGCTCACCGCGTCAGCCGCCCATGCCAGGCCCAGCAAGAAGTACAATGTGGAACGTTCGGCAGATCGCTCAAGTGACGAGTCCGACTCCGGTTCGGAGGATGAACGCGGCCGTTGGCGATCTGGTTCCGCCGCGATCATCGTGGACGGGAATACCGGCAAGGTGCTGTACGAGGAAAATGCAGACGCCCTGCGACATCCTGCCTCAGTCACGAAAGTGATGACACTTTACCTCCTGTTCGAGCAGCTCGAGGCGGGCAATCTGAAACTCACCAGCCAGCTGCCGGTTTCCGCCAAGGCGTCGGCGCAGCAGCCGTCCAAGCTCGGCCTCGCGCCCGGCTCCACCATCGAGGTGGAGGACGCCATCAAGGCCATCGTCACCCGCTCGGCCAACGACGTCGCGGTGGTGATCGCCGAGGCCATCGGCGGCTCGGAATCCGGCTTCGCGGAATTGATGACCGCGAAGGCCCAGTCGCTGGGCATGCGCCGCACCACCTATCGCAACGCCTCGGGCCTGCCCAACCCGAACCAGCTCACCACCGCCCGCGACCTGTCCATCCTCGGGCGCGCGGTGCAGGACCGCTTTCCGAAGTATTACAAGTACTTCTCGACCCGCACCTTCTATTATCGCGGGCGCGCCATCGGCAATCACAACCGCCTGCTCGGCCGCGTGGACGGGGTCGACGGCATCAAGACCGGCTACACCCGCGCCTCCGGCTTCAACCTGCTGACCTCGGTCAAGCGCGGCGACCGCTATCTGGTCGGCGTGGTGCTCGGCGGACGCAGCGGCGGCTCGCGCGACAACCGCATGGCCGACCTGATCGGCGACTACCTGCCCCGCGCCTATGCCGGCCGGCGCACCGCCCCCATGGTCGCTGAGCGTGGCGATGGCGCCGCTCCCGACCAGCTCGCCCTTGCCGCGCCGCTGCCCCAGGCCGCCGACCGCGACGAGATGGCGCCGCGCATCGCTCCGCTGCCCCCGGCGCGGCAGATGGAGGTCCGCCAGGCGGCCCTCGACGGCGGCACCACCGAGGAGCCCGACCAGGGCGACGAGGTCGAGACCGCGTCCCTCCCGGAGGAGCCGCAGGTCCGCGCCGGCTCCAATGCCCCCATCACCCCCACCGCCGTGAAGACCGTCGCCATCCAGCGGCCGACCCAGGCGAAGGTGGCGAGCTTCAGCACCAC
>JAFIHR010000319.1 GCA_017849325.1 Xanthobacter autotrophicus
CGTCGCATCGCTGAAGGCCGGGTAGCGCTCCATCACCTGCGGGTCGTGGCCGGGGACGATGCGCCCCGCCTCGCCCGCCAGCGTCCGGAGGCGGCCGTAGCCGAGCACGGTGTCGGAAACGCTGTCGCAGGTGGGAAAGACCCGCCCGCTGCGCATGTGCTCGTAGAGGTGGGTCGCATCGGAGGCGAGCACGACCGGCCCGTTCTGCGTTTCCACCCGCACACATTGCAGGCCGCGGGAATGGCCGCCGATATGATGGACCGACACTCCCGGGAACAGCTCGCGGTCGCCGGCGCAGAACGACACCTTGCCGGCATAGACCCGCCGCACCATGCCGGCGACGTCGTCCACCTCGTAGGAATGGTTGAGCGCGTGGTGGCACATGCAGGGCCCCGTCGCGAACGCCATCTCGCTGTCCTGCATGTAGAAGCAGGCGTTCGGGAACAGGTCGTTGTTGCCCGCATGGTCGTAGTGCATGTGGGTGGTGATCACGTGCTCCACCGCGCCGCCGGCGACGCCGACGGAGGCGAGCGCGACATCGACGGGCGTGATGAGCTCCCGGGCGCGGCGCGCGCCGGAGGCGGGATTGAACCCGGTATCGACGACGATGGTCCGCGCCGCGTTGCGGATCACCCAGACAAAATAGTCGATCGGCATCGAATACGTATCGTGCGGATCCCCGCCGATGAAGTTCTGCGAAGCCGGGCGGTCATTGCGGGCATATTTCAGCGCAAGGACTTCGTATCTGTCGCTCATTTCCATTTTCCGCCTCGGATCGGCTGCGCGCCATCCATCGCCGGCGCCGGACCCGCGTCCGGCGCCCAGGAGATGCCCGGCACGTCATTGCGATCGCCGGGCATCGTGCGTCACTTGCTCGGCCAGACGGGCTTCGCCAGCGCGAGGTCCTCGGGGAAGATCGTGACCGGCACGCCCTTCTGCCACTGGATGATGGTGAGGCTGGCGCCCTTGCGGTGCCCCTTCTCGTCGAAGCTCAGGATGCCGCCGGGATAGTATTTCGACGGCCCGGCATCGAGCTTGCGGAACGCATCGCCCAGCGCCGCGCGATCCCGGCTGCAGCTCTTCTCCAGCGCATCCTTGAACAGCCAGATGTCGCCGTAGGTGGAAATCGCGTTCTGGGTCATCCAGGGCTCGCCATAGACATCCTTCATGCGCTTGATGAGGCCCTCCTCGCCCTTGGTGCCCCAGTTCGCGACCGCCGACATGACGTTCTCGAGCATCTCCGCCTGCATGGTGTTGAGCACCTCCGGCTCGGCGATGGCGATGCCGAACGAGATCACCGGAACGTTGACGCGGAACTCCTTCATCTTCTCAAGGATGAGCTTGCTGTCGGAGATGACGGTCGGGAGGAAGAACAGGAGGTCGGGGCGCTTCTGGCGGACCTGCTGGACCAGCGCGGTCGCGTCCGAAAGCGGCGGCGTGAACACCTCCTCCACCACGAGATCGAGGCCGACATCCTTGAGGAGGCCTTCCTTCATTCGCTTGACCGAGGCGATCGAGGCCGCGGTGTTGTCGGTGATGATCGCCACCGTCTTCGGCCGCTTGCCCGACTGCTTCTCCGCGAGGTCGAGAATGATCGGCAGGGCAAGCTGCGCCTGCACGCCGGCCGTCGCCGAGGTCTGGAAGATGTTCCTGAAGCCGCGGTTGGTGATCTGATCGGAGTAGGAGAGCGTGAGGAGCGGCAGGTTCGCGCGCTCGGTCACCTCGCTCGCCGCCAGCGTGAAGGAGCTCAGATAGGCCCCGGTGGCGCCCACGAGGTCCGGATAGTCTGCGATCATGCGCTGGGCGGCGTTGGTCGCCTTCTCGATGGTGTCGCCCGAGTCGACGACGACCAGCTCCAGCGGCGCGCCGCCCATGCAGGCGATCCCGCCCGCCTTGTTGACGTCGGCGATGGCAAGCTCCGCGCCCATCTTCATGACGGTGCCGGGACGCGCATAGATGCCCGACAGGGGCGTGATGAGACCGATCTGGACGGGCTTGGGGGCGGATTGTGCCTGGGCGCCCGTCGCCGCGACGACCATCGCCGCGCCCGCGAGCACCGCCGCGACCTGTTTCCCGATGAGACTGAGCATGGGGTTTCCTCCGTTTATTCTACATTCCGAGGTAGGCCTGCCGGACCCGGTCGTCGGCCTTGAGCACGGCGCCGTCGCCCTCCAGCACGATGCGGCCGGTTTCCAGCACGTAGCCCCGGTCGGCGAACTGCAGCGCCTCGGCCACGCGCTGCTCGACCAGCAGGATCGCAAGGCCCAGCTCCCGCCGGATCTCCATCAGCTTCTCGAAGACGAAATCGGCGATGGACGGGGACAGGCCCATGGACGGCTCGTCGAGCATGATGAGCTTGGGCGAGGAGGCGAGGCCCCGGCCGATGGCGAGCATCTGCTGCTGGCCGCCGGACAGGGTTCCGGCATATTGCGAGGCGCGCTCGGCGAGCACCGGGAACCAGGCGTAGATGCGTTCGAGATTGGCCGCCCAGTCGCGCCGTCCCGCTTCGGTGGCCGCGCCCATTTCCAGGTTTTCGAGCACGGTCATGGCCGGAAACACCTTGCGGCCCTCCGGCACGTGGGCGATGCCCAGATGCGGCCGGCGCGAGGCTTCGAGCTGCGAGATGTCCTGGCCCTCGAAGCTCACCCGCCCTTCGGTGAACGCGATCATGCCGGAGATCGCCTTGAAGAGGGTGGTCTTGCCCGCGCCGTTCGGCCCGACGACGGAGATGAACTGGCCCGCCTCCACGCTGAGCGAAACCCCGTGGAGTACCGGGATGGCAGCGGAATAGCCGGCCGTAAGATCTTCAATCTTCAGCATTTGCCCTCCACTTCTTGCCGAGATAGGCCTCGATGACGCGCGGATCCTTGGTGACCTGCGCCGGCGGCCCTTCCATGATGACCTGGCCGTGATCGAGCACGAGGAAGCGGTCCACGAGATGCACCATGGCGTGCATGGTGTGCTCGATGATCACGATGGTGATGCCCGAGGCGGAGAGCCGCTTGATCACCTCGACCACATCGGCGGATTCATCCCGGCCGAGGCCGGCGAGGGTCTCGTCGAGCAGCAGGATGTGCGGCCCGCCGGCGAGCGCCCGCGCCAGCTCCATGAGCCGCAGGTCGCGGGTGCTGAGCTCGCCCGCCAGCCGGTCCGCGATCGGCAGCAGGCCGACCTGCGTCAGGGCATCGGCGGCGATGTCGGCGGCCTCGGCCTCGCTCGCGGCCCGGACGTAGGCGCCCACCCGCACGTTGTCGCGCACGCTCATCCGGGTGAACGGACGCATGACCTGGAAGGTCCGCCCGACGCCGGCGCGGCACAGTTCGTGGGGCTTGCGGCGCGCCATGTCGGTGCCGTTCACCAGCACCTCGCCGGCGGTGGGCACCTGGAAGCCGTTGAGGAGGTTGAAGAGCGTCGTCTTGCCGGCGCCGTTCGGGCCGATGATGCCGAGGATCATGCCCTGGTTGACGCGGAAGCTCACGTCCTGCACGGCGCTCAGGCCGCCGAAATTCTTCGACATGTTGCGCACGTCGAGCACGATCTCCGGCGCGATGGCGCGCGGCGGACCCTCGGTCGGCGCGATTTCCGACGTCCCGCTGCCCGCCTCGGCCGGACTGCGGTCGGCCTGCGGCGCGCGCGCCTTGCGGACCCAGTCGCGCACCTTCCAGTAGACCCCTTCCGGCGCCAGGGTGATGAGGATCACGATGGCGAGGCCGTAGACCACCCCCTGGATGCCCGGCAGCACATTGCCGAGCTCGGCGTGCAGGATCTCGGCGACGGGAATGAGGAACCCGGCGCCGATCAGCGGCCCCCACAGGGTGCCGACGCCGCCGAACATCGCCACCGTCAGCGCCTGGGCCGAGACCAGCATGCCGAACACCGACTGCGGGGTGATGACGAGGATGACGATGGCGTAGAGCGATCCGGCCATGGCCGCGATCGCGCCGCTCAAGGCGATGGCCTTGAGCTTCCAGCGCAGCGCGTCGATGCCGGCGGCCTCCGCGGCCGCTTCATTCTGCTTGATGGCGATCAGCGCCATGCCGAAGCGCGAGGACTCGATGGCCCGCGACACCAGGACCACGCAGATGAGGAACACCATCGCGATGAGCGTGTAGATCCGGCCGTCGGAGAACTGCATGTAGGCGGCGGGATTGTCCCGCACGTGCGGCACGCTGACCTCCGGGAACCCGAGCCAGAGGAAGACGTACATGAAGGCCAGCGGGTAGGCGAGCATGCTCAGCGCGAAGTAGTGCCCGCGCAGGCGGAAGGTCGGCAGGCCGATGACGAGCGCCACCGCCACGCCGATGAAGCCCGAGATGAAGACCATGATCCAGGGCGAAATCGACAGGTAGATCTGCGCCAGCACTGTCGCGAACGCGCCGATGCCGAAGAAGCTGGCATGGCCGAAGGAGATGAGGCCGGTATAGCCGCTGAGGATATTCCAGCTCAGCCCGAAGGCGGCCCAGATCAGAACCAGCGTCAGGATGAGCTGGTAATAGGAATTGGTCACGAAGACGGCAAGCGCGAGGTACGCCAGCGCAAGGGCAAGGAATACCCAAGTGGACTTGGTGAGGACGAACTTCATCAGGTCCGCTCCACATTGCGGCCAAACAAGCCCTGCGGCCGCAGCATCACGACGAGCAGGAAGCAAACGAAGATGGTGGCGTTCTGCAGCTGGGTCGGCAGCACGAGGGTCGAGACCTGCTGCACGA
The DNA here is from genome assembly GCA_017849325.1 of Xanthobacter autotrophicus. Classification (GTDB taxonomy): domain Bacteria; phylum Pseudomonadota; class Alphaproteobacteria; order Rhizobiales; family Xanthobacteraceae; genus Xanthobacter; species Xanthobacter autotrophicus_B. The sequence continues at coordinate 4,710 of JAFIHR010000319.1, forward strand.
GGCCGATGATCATGCCGCCCCAGAACGCGCCGATGATGCTGCCGATGCCGCCGAGGACGACGCCCGCATACATGATGATCACGTATTCCAGCCCGACGAACGGACTGAACGGGTAGCTGATGGCGAGCAGGCCGCCCGCGATGGCGGTGACCGCGGTGCCGAGCGCGAAGGCGATGCGGTGGGCCCGGTCGACATTGATGCCCATGTAGGTCGCCGCCTCGGCATCGTTGGCCGCGGCGCGCAGCGACTTGCCGAGGAAGGTCCGCTGGATCAGCAGCCAGAGCCCGATGATGACCGCGCCGGAAAGCAGCGCCGCCAGGACGCGGGCCTTGTTGAAGAAGAGCAGCACGGGAAGGCCGTCGCCGAACGGCTCCAGCGTCCAGGCATCGCTCGACAGCGGCGTGCGGATGGAGACCAGGTCCGCCCCCACGAGGATCATCGCGCCGTTCTGCAGGATCAGCGCGATGCCGAGCGTCAGGATGAGCTGGGCATAGTGCCCCTCCCCCTCCATGGCGGCGGACCGGTGGCCCGTGACGCCGCGGATCAGGAAGCGGTGGATCAGCCATCCGAACAGGAACATCACCGGCGCGGCGGCGACCACCGACAGATAGGGGCCGAGCACGCTGCCGAAGACGGCCTGAAATCCCAGCGCGCTGAAGATGAAATAGGCAACATACATGCCCACCATCATGAAATCGCCCTGGGCGAAGTGGA
>JAFIHR010000046.1 GCA_017849325.1 Xanthobacter autotrophicus
GCGTTCGTCAGCCATGGGGATGGGGCGCCGCGCCGTGGGCCGGGGCGTCATCGGCCTCGGCGGCACGTCCATGGGCGGACGCCGGCGCACGGCCATGATCATGCCCGGCGCAGCCCGGGCCATGGACGTGCCCGGCCTCGCCTCCGTGGGCGGGCGCATGGGCACCGTGGGAGGGGGCCTCATGCGCAGGGTGCTCATGGGCATGCTCATGCCCATGATGCCCGTGCCCGCCATGGCCGTCCCCGTCATAGGCGCCCTTCTCCGGGCGGAACGGGCGGGTGACCGCCACGGCGCTGGCGCCGAGGCCGCGCACCATCTCCAGAAGCACGTGGTCGGCGGCGAAATAGAGCGCGTCTTCCGTAATCTCAGTGGGCACATGGCGGTTGCCCAGGTGCCAAGCCACCTTCATTAGCCGCAGCGGATTGGAGGTACGCACCTCGATGAGCGCCTCGGGCGCCGCGGTGATGCGGATGAGCCGGCCATCCTCCAGCTTCACCGCATCGCCGTCGTCGAGCACCGTGGCCTTGTCGAGATCCAGCAGGAACGCCAGCCCGCCATCCGCCGTCAGCGCGAAGCGGCGGCGGTGCCGCGCCTGGTGGTCGAGGGTGATGGCGTCGGCGACGCGCGCATCGCGCACGGCGGGACGGCGGACGACGGTGGTGGCGCGGATCATGGCATTCTCCGATTCGGCTGAGCCCCCTCAGAACAGGAAATAGCGCTGCGCCATCGGCAGCACCTCGGCCGGTTCGCACACCAGCAATTCGCCGTCGGCGCGCACGTCGTAGGTCTCGGGATCCACCTCGATCACCGGCGTGGCGTCGTTGTTGATCATGCTCTTCTTGGAGATGCCGCCGCGGGTGTTCTCCACCGCCACCATCTCCTTGGCCGTGGCGAGGCGCATGGCAAGCCCGTCCTCCAGCGCGGCCTTGGAGACGAAGGTCAGCGAGGTGTGGGTCCGCGCCCGCCCGAAGGCGCCGAACATCATCCGCGCATGCACCGGCTGGGGCGTGGGGATGGAGGCGTTGGGATCGCCCATCTGGGCCAGGGCGATGGCGCCGCCCTTCAGCACCAGGTCCGGCTTCACCCCGAAGAAGGCCGGGGTCCACAGCGCGAGATCGGCGAGCTTGCCCGGCTCCACCGAGCCGATGCGCCGCGCCATGCCATGGGCGATGGCGGGATTGATGGTGTATTTGGCGATGTAGCGGCGGGCGCGCAGATTGTCGTTGCCCTGTTCGCCCGGCAGGGCGCCGCGCTGGCGCTTCATCTTGTCGGCGGTCTGCCAGGTGCGGATGATCACCTCGCCCACCCGGCCCATGGCCTGACTGTCCGAGCTCATCATGGAGAGCGCGCCGAGGTCGTGCAGGATGTCCTCCGCCGCGATGGTCTCCTTGCGGATGCGGCTCTCGGCGAAGGCGAGATCCTCGGCAATCTCCGGATCGAGATGGTGGCACACCATGAGCATGTCGAGATGCTCGTCGATGGTGTTGCGGGTGTAGGGCCGCGTCGGATTGGTGGAGGAGGGCAGGACGTTGGCCAGCCCCGCCACCTTGATGATGTCCGGCGCGTGGCCGCCGCCTGCCCCTTCGGTGTGGAAGGCATGGATGGTGCGGCCCTTGAAGGCGGCGATGGTGTCCTCCACGAAGCCCGACTCGTTCAGCGTGTCGGTGTGGATCATCACCTGCACGTCGAGCGCGTCCGCCACCGTGAGGCAGCAGTCGATGGCGGAGGGCGTGGTGCCCCAGTCCTCGTGCAGCTTCAGCGCCGCCGCGCCGGCGAGCACCATCTCCTCCAGCGCTTCGGGCCGGGAGGCATTGCCCTTGCCGGCGAAGGCGAGGTTCATGGGGAAGGCGTCGGCCGCCTCGATCATGCGGGCGATGTGCCACGGCCCCGGCGTGCAGGTGGTGGCGAAGGTGCCGGTGGCCGGGCCGGTTCCCCCGCCCAGCATGGTGGTGATGCCGGAGGCGAGCGCCTCCTCGATCTGCTGCGGGCAGATGAAATGGATATGGCTGTCGAAGCCGCCGGCGGTGAGGATCTTGCCCTCCCCGGCGATGATCTCGGTGCCCGGGCCGATGACGATGTCCACGCCATCCTGCACATCGGGATTACCGGCCTTGCCGATCTTCGCGATGTGGCCGTTCCTGAGGCCCACGTCGGCCTTCACCACGCCCCAGTGGTCGAGAATGACGGCGTTGGTGATCACCGTATCCATGGCGCCGTCCGCATTGGGCACCTGGGACTGGCCCATGCCGTCGCGGATCACCTTGCCGCCGCCGAACTTCACCTCCTCGCCGTGGCGGGTGAGGTCCTTTTCCACCTCGATGAACAGCGCGGTGTCGGCGAGGCGCACCCTGTCGCCCACCGTGGGGCCGAACATGTGGGCATATTCGGCGCGAGGCATGGAGGACATGGCGGCCCCCTACCGGCTGGCGCCGTCGACATCGGACGGGTGGAGCGTCTTCGGGTCCACCCCGTCGAGGCAGCGGGCGTTCACCGCGATCACCGCGGAGCCGTCCGGCGCCTCGCCTCTGGCAAAGGATTCGATGCCGCAGGCGGAGCAGAACAGGTGATGGATCTTGCCGGTGTTGAAGAGAAATTCGGTGGTCGCCCCCTCGCCCTTCTCCAGGGTGAAGGCGGCGGCCGGCACGAAGGTGAAGATCGCCCCGAGCGGCCGGCAGCGCGAGCAGTTGCAGGCGACCGTATGGTCGAGATCCGCATCCACGGAAAAGCGCACCGCGCCGCACTGGCAGCCACCGAAATAATGCTGAACGCCCATCGTCAAAGCCTCCCCGCCACGTCGCCGCGGAATCCATAGACCTCGCGCTTGCCGCCGAGCGGCACCAGCGTCACCTCGCGGGTGGCGCCGGGCTCGAAGCGCACCGCCGTTCCGGGCGCGATGTCGAGCCGCATGCCGCGCGCCTTCTCCCGCTCGAAGGCAAGCGCCGGATTGGTCTCGAAGAAATGATAGTGGCTGCCCACCTGGATCGGCCGGTCGCCGGTGTTGGCCACGGTGAGCTTCACCCGCTCGGCCCCGGGATTGAACTCGATCTCGCCCGCCAGCGCCGTCACCTCGCCGGGCACCAGATCCGACGGCGCGCCGCGGATGGGATGGTGCACGGTGACGAGCTTGGTGCCGTCGGGAAAGGTCGCCTCAACCTGGATGTCGTGGATCATCTCGCCCACGCCCTCCATGACCTGATCCACGGTGAGGACCCGTCCGCCGGCCTCCATCAGCTCCGCCACGGTGCGCCCGTCGCGGGCGCCTTCGACGACGAAGTCGGTGATGAGGGCCACGGCTTCGGGATAGTTCAGCTTCACGCCGCGGGCGAGGCGCTTGCGCGCCACCTCGGCGGCCATGGCGACGAGCAGCTTGTCCTTCTCGCGCGGGGTCAGCAGCACGGTGTCGTCTCCCTCTCCCGGACCGGCCGGCGGCCCATGCGCGGCGGCGGCGCGCCGCGATGCCCCATCAGAAACGAGCCGGCGGCCCGGCGCAATGCCCCGCTGTGGAAAGGCGGACCGCGCCTGCGATGGCGGCCGGATCAGATCGCCATCAGCCGGCGCACGTCGTCGCCGTCGAGGCCGGAGCTGTCGCCGGAGGCCACCACCTCGCCGCGGTCCATCAGGATGAAGGTGTCGGCGAGCTCGCGGGCGAACTCGAAATACTGCTCCACCAGCACGATGGCCATGTCGCCCTTGTCGCGCAGGTAGGTGATGGCCCGGCCGATGTCCTTGATGATGGACGGCTGGATGCCCTCGGTCGGCTCGTCGAGCAGGAGGAGGCGCGGGCGGGTGACCAGCGCGCGGCCGATGGCGAGCTGCTGCTGCTGGCCGCCGGAGAGGTCGCCGCCGCGCCGCCGCAGCATGGTGTTCAGCACCGGGAAGAGGTCGAACACCTCCTCGGGGACGAATTTGTCCTTGGCCGAGAGGCGGGCGTAGCCGGTCTCCAGATTCTCCTTCACCGACAGCAGCGGGAACACCTCGCGCCCCTGCGGCACGAAGCCGATGCCGCGCGCCGCCCGGTCGGGCGTCGAGAGCCGCGAGATCTCCTCGCCGGCGAGGGTGATGGAGCCCCCGGCGATGGGGCGCTGGCCCATGATGGCGCGCAGCAGCGAGGTCTTGCCCACGCCGTTGCGCCCGAGCACGCAGGTCACCTTGCCGGCCTCGGCGGTGACGGAGACCTTCTTCAGGGTGTAGGCGGCGCCGTAATAGAGGTCGAGCTTGTCCACGGCCAACATTTCACTTGCACCCCAAATTAGAACGCGCTAAATTTTTATCATCACTTATATGATTAAAAGTGACAAAATGATCAGGAGTGACAAATTGGAGAAGCGTCATATGGATAGTATTCTGCAGCGAGCCGACGAATTCGCAGCAATCGGTATCACCCACTTTAAGGTATGGGAGCTCTACTCGTGGTTCAACGCTGAGCGTGTCAGCAAAAATGTGTGGCGAACGCTGGATCAGTACCTCAGCGACCGCGCACCTGATGCCACAATTAAACTCATCGAGACCGGACATGAGGTGACATTTATCGATGCCAGCAGAATGACTGATCTGGGAGACAAGAAATAGCATCCTCACCTCCCGAGATAGACTTCGATGACGCGCTCGTCGGCGCTCACCTGGTCGAGGGGTCCCTCGGCCAGCACCGAACCCTCGTGCAGCACGGTCACCTTCACGTCGAGGTCGCGCACGAACTGCATGTCGTGCTCCACCACCACCACCGAGCGGGTCTTGGCGATCTCCTTCAGGAGCACCGCGGTGTCGGCGGTCTCCTGGTCGGTCATGCCGGCGGCC
>JAFIHR010000006.1 GCA_017849325.1 Xanthobacter autotrophicus
CAGCTCGCCGCCAATCCCAACGACCAGCGGCGCGGCACCACCGTGGGCGTGCCCTATGAGGTGCTCAAGTCCCAGGCGCGGGAGGCGGTGGCGGCCTGCGACGACGCGAAAGCCGCCTTTCCCGACGAGCCGCGGTATCGCTACCAATATGCGCGGGCGATGCAGTTCATCGACAAGGGCAAGGCGTTCGAGCTGCAGCGCCTCAACGCGCGGAACGATTATCCCGCCGCATTCGACAATCTCGGCTGGCTCTACGTCGTATTGAAGCAGGACTATGCCCAGGCGGCGCGCAACTTCATCCGCGGCGTCCAGCTCGGCGATCCCGATTCCATGATGAGCCTGGCCGAGCTGATCAGCACCGGCCGCTACAAGGTGAACCAGCCGGCCAAGCAGGTGCTCGACCTCTACGCCCGTGCGGCCGAGCTTGGCCACCCGCGCGCGGCCGAGGCGTACCGGGAGACCAAGGCGGCGATCGACGAGCAGGTGCAGCGTGCCCAGCGCGGACAGCGGGTGCAGGGGCAGATGATCGACATCTTCGGGCGGATGATCTCGAACATTCCCCCGCACTGAGGGGTAGGGCGCCGTCGCGCGGAGATCCTGCGGCGCGCGGGAGCCGCGTGAGGCGTTCGGTCCGGAGCACGGTCCGCCCGGGTCGCTCTTCCTGCCGGCGCGGGGTCAGGCGGGGGGCGGGTCGCCTGCGGGCCCGTGCTCGCGCACTCCGGCCACCAGCACCGCGCCCAGCGTGAAGAACGCCACCAGCACCGCCACCCCGGCCTTCTGGCTCGCCGTGGCGGCGGTCACCAGCGCCACGCTGGTCGGCGCGGCGAAGGACGTGATCTTGCCGGAAAGCGCGAACAGGCCGAAGCATTGGGCGAGGTGCTCGGCCGGGGCGAGGCGCACCAGCAGGGTGCGCGAGGCGGCCTGCAGCGGGCCGGCCACGAGGCCGATGAGAAGCCCCAGCCCCACATAGACCTTCTCCGGCGTGGTGCCGTAGAGCCCGGTGCCCGGCGCGGTGGGCACGAGGCCGAACAGCACCCAATCGCGGTCCACCGAGAGGATGCCGAGGCTCGCGCCGATCAGCACCACCAGCGCGCCGAGGATCACCCGCTGCGCGCCGATGCGGTCGTCGAGCACGCCGCCGGCAAGCGCCCCCGCGGTACCGGTGATGGTGAGCAGGATGCCGAACAGTCCGGTCTCCACCGCGCCCCAGCCGAAGGTGCCCGCGGCATAGATGCCGCCGAAGGCGAACAGGGCGATGAGCCCGTCCGTGTAGATCATGTTGGCGAAAAGGAAGCGGGCGAGGCGGGGCATGGCCCTGAGCCGGCCGATGAGGCTCAGCGTGTCGCTCCAGCCGGCGCGCAGCGCGGTGCGCAGCGGCAGGTCGGTCGGCCGGTCGGGCACGAAGACGAACATCGGCCAGACCAGGACCGCGAACCACAGGGCGGTGAAGGGGCCGCTGATGCGGTCGCCCTCCCGCGCGGCGGCATCAAGCCCGAGCGCCGGCGGCTGGCCGAGCAGGGTGAGGCCGTTCGGCTGCGTGGCGAAGAAGGCGAGCATGAGCGCGAGGGAGACGAGCCCGCCGAAATATCCCGCGGCCCAGCCCGCCCCCGAGAGCCGCCCGAGCCGCTCCGGCGGCACCAGGGACGGCATGATGGCATTGTTGAAGACGGTGGCGAACTCGACGCCGATGGTACCGATGGCGAAGGCGAGGAGGATGAGCGGGATGCGCGCCCCGTTGCCCGGCTCGGCGAACCACAGGAGGCTCGCCCCCGCCATCATCATGAGGCCGAACAGGGCGATCCACGGCTTGCGCCGGCCCGACGCATCGGCCACCGCGCCGAGGAAGGGCGAGACGAGGGCGATGACGAGCCCCGCGGCCCCGGTGGCGAAGCCCCACAGCGATTGCCCCTCGGCCGGCGTGGCGGCCACCGCGGACGCGAAGTAGGGCGCGAAGATGAAGGTGGTGATGAGGGTGAAATAGGGCTGGCAGGCGGGATCGAACAGGATCCAGCCGACCACCGCGCGCCGGGGCAGTCCGGCGCCGTCGCCGCCCGGCGCGGGCGCTGCGGCCGGCGGACCGTCGGCCGGGGACGGGGCGGGACGCTCGGAAAGCGTGGACATCGGCTCGGGCCCCTGGACGGCGATCGGACGAGGCGCCGCACGGCGGGCCTTCGGCCGGCTGTAGCCCGCCCCTGTCGTCCGGTCAAAGGCGGCGTTCGGATGTGCCCGCGCCGGGCGGCCCTCGCTCGGCGCATGGTCGAACCCGCCCCGCGGTCAGCGGACCGGAAGTGGCGTCCCCAGCGGGTGGAGCGGACCGCGCGGGGCCACGCGGAGGCCGGCCGCCTCGTTTCATGATACCGCTTTCCATCGCCGCGCAAACACGTCACCATGCCGCCCGCCTGGCCGTCCGCTGCCGGATTCCCGGGATTTCGGCGGGGCGCCGGGCGTGTTACCAGAACGTCACGTCATACCGCTAAGCCCGCGGCGGGTTGTGCTTCCGCGGCCGCCGTTCCGGCGTGCCCGAGCTTCAGCGGTATGGTCGCAGCAAGGGGGGTTCGGGGATGTTTCAGCATCTGATCGCCGAGATCGCCGAGAAGTTCGGCTTCAGTCTCACCCAGTCGGAGCGGCTCGTTCGCGAGATCCTGCGCGCCTTCTCCGCCGCGCCCGGCGGCCTTTCCGAAGTGCTGCGCAAGCTGAAGGCGGCGGGCATCGCGGGCGAGCCGGCGAGCTGGCTCGCCAGCAAGCTGCCGGCGCTCACGGCGGCCCAGGTGACCAATCTCGTCGGCACCGACACGGTGAAGGCGGTGGCTGCCGCCCTGCACATTCCCGCCGAGCAGGCGGGCAACACCCTGGCCTATGGCGTGCCGAAGGTGTTCGCGGTTCTGGCGCCCGGCGGCCAGGTGCCGGCCGGCCTGCCGGCGGATGCGGTCAAGTTCCTGGAAGGCGCGGGCGGGGATGCCCATGGCGACGACCACGGCCATGCCGCGCCCGCCGTCGTGGCGGCGGCGCAGAAGCCGAAGCTCGGCGATTGGGCGGTGCGCGGCGTGGTCTTCGCAGCCGTGCTGGGTCTCCTGTGGTGGCTGACGCCGCGCGGCGAGCTGCCCTCCGACCACGCCAAGGCGCCGGCGCCGGCGACGGCCTCCGATGCCCATGCCCCGGCGGCCCAGGCACCCGTCGCCCAGGCCCCCGCCACTCAGGCGCCCGCCGCCACCGCGGCCCACGCGCCCGCTGCTCCGGCCCCCGCCACCCCGGCGCCGGCCGCGACCGCTGCCGCCAAGCCCGCGGAGCCGGCGAAGACGGTGGATCCCACGCTCACCCTCAAGGAAGCCAACGGCACCGTGACCTACGGCGGCGTTGTGCCCGACGAGGCGACGCGCACCGGCATCCTCTCCGCCCTCGGCGCGGCCTTCGGCGCGGACAAGATCAGCGGCAACCTCGCGCTCGATCCCAAGGCGGGCGTGCCCTCCTGGCTCGCCAGCCTGCCGACGGCCCTCGGCGCGCTCAAGTTCCCGGGTCTCGACGCGCTGTTCAACGCTCAGGGGCTGACCCTGAAATCCCTGCCCCCGGGCTTCGACCGGAACAAGCTGCTGGCGGCGCTCAGCGGCCTGTTCGGCTCCGGCCAGCTCACCCTGCCGCCGGCTCCCGCTGCGGCGGCCCCTGCGCCCGCCACCCCCGCCGCGCCCACCACCACCGCGCCCGCCGCTCCGATGGCGACCGCTCCCTCCCGCCTCTGGCTGCGCGAGATCGACGGCACCGTCAGCTATGACGGCGTGGTGCCCGACGAGGCCACCAAGTCCAGCATCACCTCGGCCCTGTCCGGCGTCTTCGGCGCCGACAAGCTGAAG
>JAFIHR010000320.1 GCA_017849325.1 Xanthobacter autotrophicus
CCGTCATAAAGCTCGACGGCGGGGGCGCGGGTGTTGGGCTCGCGCCTCGCCCCGGCGCGCAGCTCCACGAGGGCGTTCGGCTCCTCCGGGCCGGCGGTCAGCACGCCGCGCGGGCGGTGATATTTGAACGAGCGGCCCATGAGCCGCACGCCGTTGGCCAGAAGCGCGGAGGCCAGCGTGTCCCCGGGATGGCCGGCGAAGCTCCGCCCGTCGAAGGTGAAGGCGAGCGCGCGGGTCCGGTCGATCAGCCCGCCAGTGGCGAGGCGGGTCACCGCCCCTCCTCCGGCGCGGGCGGATCGGCGAAGTCCGTGCCGACGATCTCATGGGTGCGGGTGTCGCGCCGCGCCTTCAGCCAGCGCCGGCAGCCGGCGGCGTGATACCAGTATTCCTCCAGCACCCCCGCCGGATTGTCCCGCTCATAGACGTAGGCGTGGAACGCCGCGGCCGCGTCGGGCGCGGCCGCATCAGGCCGGCGCGGCGCCGCATCGCCCAGATAGGCGAACTCGTGGGAGGGGCGGACACCGCAATAGGGGCAGGAGAGGCGCATGGTCAGTGCAGGTTCGGCTGCGCGCCGACTCCCTTCTCGTCGATGAGGTGGCCGGTGCGGAAGCGATCGAGCCGGAAGGCGGCGGCGGTGGGGTGCGGCGCGCCGGTGGCGATGAGATGGGCGAAGCACCAGCCCGAGGCCGGCGTCGCCTTGAAGCCCCCGTAGTTCCACCCGGTGTTGAGATAGAGGCCGGGCAGCGGCCCGCGATCGATGATGGGCGAGCCGTCCATGGACATGTCCACGAGACCGCCCCAGGAGCGCAGCATCCGCACCCGGCCGAGGAAGGGCATCAGCGCCATGCCGCCCTCGCACACGTCCTCCACCACCGGCAGATTGCCGCGCTGGGCATAGGAATTGTAGCCGTCGATGTCGCCGCCGAAGACGAGGCCGCCCTTGTCCGACTGGCTGATGTAGAAGTGCCCCGCGCCGAACGTGATCACCCCCGGAATGAGCGGCTTCAGCCCCTCCGAGACGAAGGCCTGCAGCACGTGGCTCTCGATGGGCAGGCGCAGGTCCAGAAGCCGGGTCAGCCGGGAGGTGGAGCCGGCCACGGCGAGGGCCACCTTGCCGGCGCGGATCGGCCCGCGATTGGTCTCCACCCCCGTCACGGCGCCGGCCTCGCGCAGGAAGCCCGTCACCTCGCATTGCTGGATGATATCCACCCCGAGCCGGTCCGCCGCGCGCGCATAGCCCCACACCACCGCATCGTGCCGTGCCGTGCCGCCGCGCCGCTGCAGGAGGCCGCCGGTGATGGGGAAGCGCGCGTCGTCGAAATTGAGGAACGGCGCCAGCGCCCGCACCCCCTCCGCATCCAGCAGCTCGGCATCGGCGCCGGCGAGGCGCATGGCGTTGCCGCGCCGCGCATAGGCATCGCGCTGCGCATCGGTGTGGCAGAGGTTCAGCACGCCGCGCTGGGAGACCATGACGTTGTAGTTAAGCGCCTGCTCCAGGCCCTCCCACAATTTCATGGACCATTCGTAGAACGGCTCGTTTCCGGGCAGGAGATAATTGGAGCGGATGATGGTGGTGTTGCGCCCGGCATTGCCCGAGCCCACATGGGCCTTCTCCAGCACCGCCACGTTGCGGATGCCGTGCTCCTTCGCGAGGTAATAGGCGGTCGCGAGCCCGTGCCCGCCGCCGCCCACGACGATCACGTCATAGGCCGGCTTGGGCTCCGCCGCGCGCCAAGCCGGGCGCCAGAGCGTCTGGCCGGCGAAGGCGTTCGCCAGCAGGCTGAGGAGCGAGTAGCGCCCGGACTGTTCGGAAGCCATGGCGGATCACCGGCGCGGGCTGAAGGCGTCAGATATCGAGCGTGTGCTCGCGCTCCCACTGGGAGAGGTGGCGGGCGTAGTCGTTCCACTCGGCCTGCTTCAGCTTGAGGTAGCTGGACAGGAACGGCGCGCCGAGGCGGGTGGCCAGCACCTTGGATTTCTCCAGCGCGCGCAGCGCATCGAGGAGGTTCAGCGGCAGGCGCCGCGCGCCCTTCGCCTTGTGGGCCTCGGTGTACATGTTGATGTCGAGCCGCTTGCCCGGATCGCGGCCGTTCTCGATGCCGTCGAGCCCCGCCGCCAGCACGGCTGCCTGGAGCAGATAGGGGTTGGCCGCTCCGTCGGCGAGCCGCAGCTCGAAGCGGCCGGGCTCGGGAATGCGCACCATATGGGTGCGGTTGTTGCCGGTATAGGTGACGGAATTGGGCGACCAGGTGGCGCCCGAGAGGGTGACCGGCGCGTTGATCCGCTTGTAGGAATTCACCGTCGGGTTGGTGAGGGCGCACAGCGCCTCCGCATTGGCGAGCACCCCGCCGAGGAAGGCGTAGGCCAAAGGCGAGAGGCCGAGCTCGCCCTTGGCATCGAGGAAGGCGTTGGCCCCCTTCGCCCACAGCGAGACATGGGCGTGGCACCCCGAGCCGGTGAGGTGGGGGAACGGCTTCGGCATGAAGGTGGCGCGCAGGGCGTGCTTCTCGGCGATGGACTTCACCATGAACTTGAAGAAGGCGTGCCGGTCGGCGGTGGTGAGCGCGTCGTCATAGCTCCAGTTCATCTCGAACTGGCCGTTGGCGTCCTCATGGTCGTTCTGGTAGGCGCCCCAGCCGAGCTCCAGCATCGCGTCGCAGATCTCGCTGATGACGTCGTAGCGCCGCATCAGGGCCGACTGGTCGTAGCAGGGCTTGGCGGCGATATCGGCGGCATCCGAGATGGCCGAGCCGTCCGGGGTCACGAGGAAATACTCGCACTCCACCCCGGTCTTCATGGCATAGCCGAGCGCCGCCGCGTCGGCGACCTGCTTCTTCAGCACCGCGCGCGGCGCCTGCTCCACCAGCCGGCCGTCCATGAAGAGGTCGGCGGCGAGCCAGCCCACCTCGCGCTTCCAGGGCAGCTGGATGAGGCTCGACGGGTCCGGCACGGCGAACAGGTCCGGGTCCGCCGGCGACATATCGAGCCAGGTGGCGAAGCCCGCAAAGCCTGCCCCCGCCTTCTGCATCTCGCCGATGGCCGCGGCCGGCACCAGCTTCGCCCGGAGGCCGCCGAACAGGTCCACATAGGAGATGAGGAAATATCTGATGCCGCGCTCGCGGGCGATCTTCTCAAGATCATCCGCGCCGCCGGCGGCCGCGGCGCGGGCCTTCGCATCCTCCGTCTTGCCGGTCTTCGCTTTCATGTGCGGTCCTTCGCAAGCTCGTGTCATGTCTCGCGGCCCGCCCGAGCGGCAGGGCCGCTGCGTTCAGAAGCGCGTCGCGCCGGGGATCCAGTCCGTGCCCGCCAGGGGCACCCTCGCCATGGCGGCCGCCTCGATGGTGAGGGCGACGAGGTCCTCCGGCTCAAGGTTGTGCAGATGGCTCTTGCCGCAGGCCCGGGCGATGGTCTGCGCCTCCAGGGTGAGCACGGCGAGATAATTGGCGAGCCGCCGCCCCGCCGCCACCGGATCGAGCCGGGCGGAGAGCGCCGGATCCTGCGTGGTGATGCCGGCGGGATCGGCCCCTTCGTGCCAGTCGTCATAGGCGCCGGCGGTGGTGCCGAGCGCGGCATAGTCCGCCTCGAAGCGCGGATCGTTGTCGCCCAGCGCCACCAGGGCCGCCGTGCCGATGGCCACCGCATCGGCGCCCAGCGCCAGCGCCTTCGCCACGTCGGCTCCGGTGCGGATGCCGCCGGAGACGATGAGCTGCACTTTGCGATGCATGCCGAGGTCCTGCAGCGCCTGCACCGCCGGACGGAGCGCCGCAAGGATCGGGATGCCCACATGCTCGATGAACACGTCCTGGCTCGCCGCCGTGCCGCCCTGCATGCCGTCGAGCACCACCACGTCGGCGCCCGCCTTCACCGCCAGCGCGATGTCGTAATAGGGCCGCGAGGCGCCGACCTTCACATAGATGGGCTTTTCCCAGTCGGTGATCTCGCGCAGCTCCTCGATCTTGATCTCAAGATCGTCCGGCCCGGTCCAGTCGGGATGGCGGCAGGCGGAGCGCTGGTCGATGCCGGCGGGCAGGTCGCGCATCTGCGCCACCCGCTCGGAAATCTTCTGGCCGAGCAGCATGCCGCCACCGCCGGGCTTCGCCCCCTGCCCCACCACCACCTCGATGGCGTCGGCCTTGCGCAAATCGTCGGGGTTCATGCCATAGCGCGAGGGCAGGACCTGATAGACGAGGGTCTGCGACTGCCCGCGCTCCTCCGCCGTCATGCCGCCGTCGCCGGTGGTGGTGGAGGTGCCGGCCAGCGTCGCGCCGCGGCCCAGCGCCTCCTTGGCCTCGGCGGAGAGCGCGCCGAAGCTCATGCCGGCGATGGTGACGGGGGTTTTCAGGCGGATGGGCTTCTTGGCGAAGCGCGCGCCCAGCACCACCTCGGTGCCGCACGCCTCGCGATAGCCCTCCAGCGGATAGCGCGACATGGAGGCGCCGAGGAAGACGAGATCGTCGAAATGGGGCAGCCGCCTTTTGGTGCCGCCGCCGCGGATGTCGTAGAGGCCGGTGGCGGCCGCCCGCCGGATCTCCGAGAGGGTGGCCGGATCGAAGGTCGACGAGAAGCGCGGCAGGGTCCGGGGCTGGCCGGCGGGCACCTTGGGCTCCTTGGAATGCGCGCTCATGGGCCGGCTCGTCCTCAATAGGCGTCGATATTGTCGATGTGGAAATTGTAGAGGCGCCGCGCCGAGCCGTAGCGGCGGAAGGCGGACAGGTCCACCTCTCCGGCGAGGCCCGCCGCCTGCAGCTTGCCGTGAAGCTCGGCCCTGTGCTCCTCCCGCATCTCCTTCTCGATGCAGTCGGCGCCGAGCGATTTCACGGACCCGCGCACGTAGAGCCGCGCCTCATAGAGGCTGTCGCCCAGCGCATCCCCGGCATCGCCCAGCACCACCAGAGTGCCGGACTGGGCCATGAAGGCGCTCATGTGGCCCACCGAGCCCTTCACCACGATGTCGGCCCCCTTCAGCGAGATGCCGCAGCGCGCCCCCGCATTGCCGTCCACCACCAGGAGCCCGCCGTGGGCGGTGGCGCCGGC
>JAFIHR010000047.1 GCA_017849325.1 Xanthobacter autotrophicus
GCCCATGTGCGCCCGGAGACGGAGGTGGAACTGTCGTCCATCGTCGCCCATGTGTGCGACACCCTTTCGCCGCTGGCCAAGGAGCGCGGCGTGGAGCTGGACGTGGCCGGCTCGGAGACGCCCCTGCCGGTGCGCGGCGACCGAGACGAGCTGATCCGCCTGTTCGAGAACCTGGTCGAGAATGCGCTGAAATATGCCGCCGGCGGCAAGCGTGTGACGGTGACCCTGGCGCGGGAAGGGGGCGGCGACCGTCCGGTCGCGCTGGTGCGGGTCAGGGACTACGGGCCGGGTATCGCGCCCGAGCACCTGCCGCGCCTGACGGAGCGCTTCTACCGGGTGGACGTGGCGGCGAGCCGCGACCAGGGCGGTACCGGCCTAGGTCTCGCCATCGTGAAGCATATTGTCGCCCGTCACCGTGGTCGTTTGTCCATCGAAAGCGAGCCCGGCGCGGGTGCAACCTTCTCCGTTCGCCTCGAAGCCGTCCCGTACTTCGACGAAATACAATATAAATCAGTGAGTTGAACGGTCATCCACTTGTCATGTCCGCGTCATAGAACCTTGGCGCGCGAGGACTAAGAGTCCTGAGCCCAATGTTGCGTCGCGGCCAGGGGCCGTCGGGCAGCACCCGAATTGGCAAGGAGAGATACCGTGAAGTTCACCCCCGCACTCGGCGTGATCGCCGTGGCCGGCACCCTTTTCGCCGGTAACGCTCAAGCCGTCGACTTCAACGGCGCTGGCGCCTCCTTCCCCGCTCCCGTGTATCAGGCGTGGGGCGCGAAGTATAAGGAGAAGTCCGGCAACGCGCTCAACTACCAGTCCATCGGCTCCGGCGGCGGTCAGAACCAGATCATCAACCGCACCGTGGATTTCGGCGCCTCCGACGCCCCCGTGCCGGCCGAGAAGCTCGAATCCAACAAGCTGCTCCAGTTCCCCACCGTGATCGGCGCCGTGGTGCCGACCTTCAACCTGCCCGGCATCGAGACCGGCAAGCTGAAGCTCACCGGCGACGTGCTCGCCAACATCTACCTCGGCAAGATCACCAAGTGGGATGACGCGGCCATCACCGCGCTCAACCCCGACGTGAAGCTGCCGAGCCAGGCGATCGTCCCGGTGTATCGCTCGGACGCCTCCGGCACCTCCTTCATCTTCACCTCCTACCTCGCTGACGTCAGCGCGGACTGGAAGGGCAACGTGGGTGCCGCCACCTCCGTGCAGTGGCCCGCCGGCGCCGGCGCCAAGGGCAACGAGGGCGTGTCCGGCACGGTGAAGAACACCGTCGGCGCCATCGGCTACGTGGAGTACATCTACGCCGCCGCCAACAACCTGGTCGTCGCCCAGCTCAAGAATAAGGCCGGCGCCTTCATCGCCCCCGACGTGCCGAACTTCGTCGAGGCCGCTGCCGCCGCCGACTGGGCCAACGCGAAGAACTTCGCCGCGTCCATGATCAACACCGCCGGCGCCACCGCGTGGCCGATCGTGAGCCCCACCTACGTGCTGCTCCCGAAGGACCCGAAGAACATCGAGGCCTCCCGCGAGACCATGAAGTTCTTCGCCTGGGCCTACACCAAGGAAGGCGCCGAGATCGCCGAGAAGCTTCACTACATCCCGCTTCCCGAGGCGGTCGTGAAGCAGGTGGAAGACGCCTGGAAGTCCGAGATCAAGGGTCCCGACGGCAAGCCGGTCCTCTGATCGTCGACGAAAACGGAGCCGCCGCCCATGCGCGGCGGCTCCCCGCCTGGAGTGCCCCCGGGGGTGTCCGGGGAAAGCGCCGCCGGATCGGCCCGCGCACAGGACGCCGGACTTCGCATGAGCCGATCGCACGCCTCTGCCGGGCGGTGCGGGCCAAAGGCGAAGCGCCGGGACAGGACGGCCGGAACGGCCGAGAGGCCGGAGCATCCGGCACGAGTTTGCGATTGACGTATTTGCCGCTTGAGCTGGGCTCGCTGGAGACAAGGATCCGATGGACGCCACGATGGACAAGATGGGCGGGGGCACTGTCCAGCCGCTCGACAAGACCAAGGGAACCGGCGCGGTTTCCGATCCCATCTTCGTCGGCCTGCTCTGGGCCAGCGGCATCTTCGTCCTGGTGCTGCTCGGCCTGATCATCGCCGAGCTGTTCCAGGGCGGCCTTCCGGCCCTGCAGCACTTCGGCCTGGAATTCCTCTGGTCTCCCGCCTGGAACCCGGTCACCGAGAAGTACGGTGCCCTGGTGATGATCTACGGCACGCTGTTCAGCGCCATCATCGCCGTCATCGTCGCCCTGCCGCTGTCCTTCGGCATCGCCTTCTTCCTCACCGAGATCGCGCCGCAGGCGCTGAAGCGGCCCATCGGCGTCGCCATCCAGCTGCTGGCGGCGGTGCCCTCCATCATCTACGGCATGTGGGGCTTCTTCGTCATCGTGCCGCTGATGGCCGCCTATGTGCAGCCGCCGCTCATCGCCACCCTTGGCCAGGTGCCGCTCATCGGCTTCCTGTTCCAGGGCCCGCCGCTGGGCTCGGGCATGTTCACCGCCGGCCTGATCCTGGCCGTGATGATCCTGCCCTTCATCACCGCCATGTTCGTGGAGACGCTGGAATCGGTGCCGCCCATGCTCAAGGAGTCGGCCTACGGCGTCGGCGGGACCACCTATGAGGTCTACAAGAACGTGTCGGTGCCCTACGGCCGCACCGCCATGGTGGGCGCCATCATGCTCGGCCTCGGCCGCGCGCTGGGCGAGACCATGGCCGTGACCTTCGTGATCGGCAACGCGAACCGCCTGTCCGCCTCGCTGTTCGCGCCGGGCGCCACCATCGCCTCCACCATCGCCAACGAGTTCCCGGAGGCGCCGATCGGCTCGCTGAAGCTGACCTCGCTGCTGCAGCTCGGCTTCATCCTGTTCGTCATCTCCTTCATCGTGCTGGCCCTGTCGCGGGCGCTGGTGCGCTCCAAGCTCGACTGATCGCGGGGAGAATAGATCATGGCTTCACTCGCCGCCCGTCGCGCCAAGGACTCGACCGTCAAGGCCATTTCCATCGGCTTTGCCGTGTTCGCCATCTTCATCCTGGGCTGGATCCTCTGGACCCTGCTCTCGCGGGGGCTTCCCGCCCTCGGCCCGCATGTCTTCACCAACATCACCATGCCGCCCGGCCAGAACGGCGGCCTGCTCAACGCCATCGTGGGCTCGCTGATCCAGGTGGGCATCGCCATGCTCATCGGCACGCCCATCGGCATCATGGCAGGCACCTTCCTGGCCGAGAACGGCAAGACCACGAAGATCGGCGCCGCCGCCCGCTTCGTGAACGACATCCTGCTGTCCGCCCCCTCCATCCTGGTGGGTCTGTTCATCTACGGCCTGCTGGTGGTGCCGCTCGGCGGCTTCTCCGGCTGGGCCGGCGCCATCGCCCTCGCGATCCTGGTGATCCCGGTGGTGGTTCGCACCACCGAGGACATGCTGAACCTCGTCCCCGTGGGCCTGCGCGAGGCCGCCTTCGCCCTCGGCGCGCCGCAGTGGAAGGTGGTGATGTTCGTGACCTGGCGCGCCGCCCGGGCCGGCATCGTCACCGGCATCCTGCTCGCCATCGCCCGCGCGGCCGGCGAGACGGCGCCGCTGCTGTTCACCTCGCTCGGCAACAATGCCTGGTCGGTGGACCTGACCAAGCCCATGGCCAGCCTGCCGATCGCCATCTACCAGTATGCCGGCAGCCCGTTCGACGACTGGGTGGCACTCGCCTGGGCCGGCGCGCTGCTCATCACCGTGGGCGTGCTCCTGCTCAACGTCCTCTCGCGGCTCTTCCTGGCGAAGACCCATTGATGCCGCGCGGCCGCCGGCGCGGCCGCACCCTTCGAACGCATTCTCGTCCGGCTTGACGTCGGGCGTCTCTGGACCCAAGTGAGGCTCAAGATGACTTCTGCCGTGGATCCCACCTTCAACCTTGCCTCCGCCGTTGGTGCCAAGCCGGACGCTCCGCCCGCGCCTTCGAAGATCAAGGTCGAGAATCTGCAGTTCTACTACGGGCAGAACCATGCCCTGAAGAACATCAACTTCGAGATCCCCGAGAAGCGCGTCACCGCGATGATCGGGCCGTCGGGCTGCGGCAAGTCCACCCTGCTGCGGGTGTTCAACCGCATGTACGACCTCTACCCCGGCCAGCGCGCCGAGGGGCACGTGATGCTCGACGGCGTGAACGTGGTGGGCAAGGAGCTCGACCCCACCATCGTGCGCACCCGCATCGGCATGGTGTTCCAGAAGCCCACGCCCTTCCCGATGACCATCTACGACAACATCGCCTTCGGCGTGCGCCTGCACGAGAGGCTGAACAAGGCGCAGATGGACGAGCGTGTGGAATGGTGCCTGCGCAAGGCCGCCATCTGGGACGAGACCAAGGACCGCCTCAACACCTCGGCGCTCGGCATGTCCGGCGGCCAGCAGCAGCGCCTGTGCATCGCCCGCACCATCGCGGTGCGCCCGGAGGTGATCCTGCTCGACGAGCCCACCTCGGCGCTGGACCCCATCTCCACCTCGAAGATCGAGGACCTGATCGACGAGCTGAAGCGGGACTTCACCATCGTCATCGTGACCCATAACATGCAGCAGGCCGCGCGCTGCGCGGACATCACCGCCTTCTTCTACCTCGGCGAACTGATCGAGGTGGCGCCTTCGGACGTGATCTTCACAAATCCGAAGGAGATCAAGACCCGCGACTACATCACCGGCCGCTTCGGCTGAGCCACGGAAGGAAACCGGAGATGCCGGATCATACTGTTACGTCCTTCGATGTGGAATTGAAGGAGCTGGGCCGCAAGGTGGTGGAGATGGGCGGCCAGGCCGAGCGCCTGGTGGCCGACGCCATGACCTCGCTCATCCGCCGCGATACCGCGCTCGCGCAGAAGGTCATCCTTCTCGACGAGGGCGTCGATCAGATGCAGCGGGAGATCGAGGAGAAGGCGGTGCTGGTCATCGCCAAGCGCCAGCCGGTGGCGGGCGACCTGCGCGAGATCGTGGCCGCCATCCGCATCGCCAACGACCTCGAGCGCATCGGCGACCTCGCCAAGAACGTGGGCAAGCGCGTCATCACCATCGAGGGTGAGTACCACCCGCAGAAGCTGGTGCGCGGCGTGGAGCATATCTCCGACCTGGTGCTGGAGCAGCTCAAGGAGGTGCTCGACGCCTACGCCGGCCGCAACGACGCCAAGGCCGTGGACGTGTGGAACCGCGACAGCGGCATCGACACCATGTACACCTCCCTGTTCCGCGAGCTCCTCACCTATATGATGGAGGATCCGCGCAACATCTCGGTGTGCACCCACCTCCTGTTCTGCGCGAAGAACATCGAGCGGATCGGCGATCATGCGACCAACATCGCCGAGATCGTCTATTACATGGTGACCGGGAAGGTGCTGCCGGACACCCGGCCGAAGGCCGACATCTCCAGCGAGACCACGGTGGCCTTTCCGGGCCGAACCGTGCAAGGCTGAGCGTCGTTGCCGTTGATGGACAGGTAAGACCCACGTGCCGGCGCGCATTCTGATCGTCGAGGACGAAGAGCCGTTGACCCTTCTGCTCCGCTATAATCTGGAGTCGGAGGGGTATGGCGTCGAGAGTGTCGGGCGGGGCGACGAGGCCGAGACCCGGCTGCGCGAAAGCGTGCCGGATCTCGTCATCCTGGACTGGATGCTGCCGGGCCTCAGCGGCATCGAGCTGTGCCGGCGCCTGCGCACGCGCCCGGAGACCGAGCGCCTGCCGGTGATCATGCTCACCGCGCGGGGCGAGGAAACCGAGCGGGTGCGGGGCCTTGCCACCGGTGCCGACGACTACGTGGTCAAGCCCTTCTCCGTGCCCGAGCTGCTCGCCCGGGTGCGGGCGCTGCTGCGCCGGGCCAAGCCGGAGCATGTGGCGACGCTGCTGCGCGCCGGCGACATCGAGCTCGACCGCGAGACCCATCGCGTGCACCGCGCCGGCCGCGAGGTGCACCTCGGTCCCACCGAGTTCCGCCTCCTCGAATTCCTGATGCAGAGCCCCGGCCGGGTGTTCACCCGCGAGCAATTGCTCGACGGCGTATGGGGCCAGGACGTCTATATCGACGAGCGCACGGTGGACGTGCACGTGGGACGCCTGCGCAAGGCCATCAACCGCGGCCGGCAGTCCGATCCCATCCGCACGGTGCGCGGCGCCGGCTATTCCTTCAACGAGATGTTCGCCCGCGCCCATTAGCGGGAGCCGGGGCGGCAGCCCGCCCGTGGGCTGCGGGATCCCCGCCTTGGGCAATTCTTCGCGGGCGAAATCGGGAAACGCACAGGTCCGGCGGAAGACCGGACGATCCGCCGTGTCCCGCGGGTTGCGTCGGTGGCGCCGGGAGCGGCGGTGCCGGCACCGCGTCATCGGCGGGTGCTGAAGTCTGGGGCAGGGGTGGGATGCCGGAGCAACCGTGGGGCAGGGCGAAGCTGTCCTTGTTCATCGCGCTCGTCGCCAACGTGACGGGCCAGTCCTTCCTGCTCCTGGCGCTTCCGCCCCTCGGCCGGCAGATGGGCTTCAGCGATCTTGAGACCGCGGCGATCCTGAGCGCATCGGCGCTCCTGCTCATCCTCGCCGCACCCGTCTGGGGCGCCGTCAGC
>JAFIHR010000321.1 GCA_017849325.1 Xanthobacter autotrophicus
CGGGTGACGCGGTAATGCACGATGGCGCCGTTCTCCCCCGCCCCCGAGATGGTGGGGAAGGAGACGTCGGAGAGCTGCCCGGTCTGGCGGCGGAAGGTCTCCAGCGCCTCCACCACGTCGATCTCGGTGAGCTTGCCGGTCGGCGCCTCGGCATCGAACCAGGTGAGGAAGCGCGCCAGAGCCACGCCGTCGCGCACATGGGCGGCGCGCATGCCGGCGATTTCCGCCGCATTCTTGCAGGCCTTCAGATGGGCGATGGGATCGGCGCCCTTGGAGACGGTGCCGCCCGCCTTCTCGATCAATTCGGCGAAGCGCACCGGCGCGGTGGCCTGATCGAGCCGCACCGTGCGGCCCGAGGCGAGCGCGGCCAGCGCCTCGTCCAGCTCATCGGCGGGATGGAGGCGGGCATGGGCGGTGAGCGCGGCGCGCACCGCGGGCGAGAGCTTGCGCCCGTCGAGGAAGATGTGGGGCGGGCCGTCCCGGGCGATGATGCACCAGGCGAGCGGCAGCGGCGTGTGGTCCACATCGGCGCCACGGATGTTGAACAGCCAGGCCGTGCCGTGCGGATCGGAGATCAGCGCCGCGTCCACGCCGTCCTTCTCCAGCGCCTCGCGCACCCGGGCGAGCTTGGCCTCCGGCTCCTCGCCGGCCACCGAGAGGTCGAGCAGGCGCACCGGCGCGGCGGGGGCCTGCGGCCGGTCCTCCCAGATATGCGCGAGGGGGTCCTCCTCCACCGCCACCAGGATGCCGCCGGCCTTCGCCACCGCCTTGGCGAAGCGGTCGCGCCCGTCGATGGTGGTGCGCCACGGGTCGTAGCCGAGGCTGGCGCCCTTGGGCAAAGCGGTCTCCAGCCATTTGTCGGGGCTCAGCTCGGCCAGCGGCACGACGGTGTAGACGGCAGTGTCGACCTGCGCCGGGGCCTGGAGGGTGTAGCGCCCGTCCACGAACAGCGCCGCCTTGTCGGCCAGCACCACCAGCATTCCCGCCGATCCGGTGAAGCCGGTGAGCCAGGCGAGGCGCTCCTCGCTGGGCGGCACGTATTCGTTCTGGTGGGCGTCGGCGCGCGGCACCACATAGCCGTCGAGGCCGCGCCGGGTCAGCTCCTCGCGCAAAGCGGCGAGGCGGGCCGGGCCGGCACTGCCGTCGGCGAGGTCCTCGAAGGTCTGGAACAGCGCCTTGAAATGGCGCGGCGGGGAATGGTGGGGCGCCTCGATGGCGGCCGCCTGGGGAGAGGTGTGCTCGGACATGATTCAAGAGTAGGAGCGCGGCGGGCGGCGTGCAACGCACGCTCGCGCAAGGCGGGTGCGCCGCGCCGCCGGGTGCTGCGAGCGACATCCGCGGGCCATGCCCCCAAGCCGCCCTCCGGCGCCCGACCCGACACGGGCGCAGGCCAGCGCGTCGGTGGAGCGGCATCGCGCTCGCCCGCGCGCACGGCGGTGGGCAAAGGCCGAAAGCCCCTTGCTGAGCCCCCTTGCGTGTGGCTATGGTGCCGCCTCGCGCGGGCGTAGTTCAGTGGTAGAACGACAGCTTCCCAAGCTGTATGTCGTGGGTTCGATTCCCATCGCCCGCTCCAATCCCCCCAGCTCCACCTATTGCGACGGCGGATCCCCGGCCGGCGGAGGGACCGCGCGCGCTCACTCCATCACCTCCACCACGGCCTCGTCGCCGGGCGGATGGGGCGGCGGCTTCCGCATGAAGAGCAGCAGCAGCGCCGTGGGCAGGGTGATCAGCATCATGAACTTGAAATCGTTGGCATAGGCGATGATCGACGCCTGCCGGGTGATCTCGCCGTTCAGCGCCGCAAGGGCGGGCGGCGCCGCCGCGTTCCAGAAGGTGAAGGCGCCTCCGCTCTGCAACATGCGGTTGAAGGGCGTGACGTAGGCCGCAAGGTCCGCATGCATGATCTGGGTGTTGCGGGTCAGAAGGAAGGAGGTCACCGAGATGCCGATGGCGCTGCCGATGTTGCGCGACAGGCTGAACAGCGCCGTGCCCTCGGCCCTCAGCTTCGGCGGCAAAGTGGCGAAGGCGACCACCGTAAGCGGCGTGAACACGAGGCCGAGCCCCGCCCCCTGGAGCAGGCTGTTGGCGATCAGCTCGGAGGTCGGGATGTCCGGCGTCCAGTCCGTCATGTCCCACAGGGAAAAGGTGATGAGGATCAGGCCGGTCAGCATCAGCAGGCGCGGATCCACCCGGCCGATCAGCCGCCCGGCCACCATCATGGCGAACATCGTGCCGAAGCCGCGCGGCGCCAGAAGCAGGCCGGCGGTGGCCACCGGATAGCCGCCGAGGTGCTGGAGATAGGGCGCGAGCAGCGCCGACACCGACAGGAGCACCGCCCCCACCGCGAACATGATGACGAGCCCGGCCACGAAATTGCGGTCGCGGAAGATCGCCGGCGTGAGGAAGGGCTTCTGCGCGGTGAACATGTGGATGACGAAGAGATAGAAGCCGAGGCCGGCGAGCACCGTCTCCACCAGGATCTCGGTGGACGAGAACCAGTCCTTCTGCTCGCCGCGGTCGAGCATCATCTGCAGCGCGCCGATGCCGAGGCTCAGCATGGCGAAGCCGAACCAGTCGAACCGCAGCTTGTGGTCCTTCTCGCTGTCGCTCAGCAGCAGGACGAGGCCGGCGGTGGCCAGCATGCCGAACGGCAGGTTGACGAAGAACACCCAGCGCCAGTCGAAGGCATCGGTGAGCCAGCCGCCGAGGGTGGGGCCGAGGATGGGCCCGAGCATCACCCCCATGCCCCACACCGCCATGGACTGGCCGCGCTTCTCGTGGGGGTAGAGGTCGAGCATGGTGGCCTGCGAAAGCGGCACCAGGGCGGCGCCGAACACGCCCTGGACCAGCCGGAACACCACCATCTGGTTCAGCGACTGGGCGATGCCGCACAGCATGGAGGCGCCGGTGAAGCCCACCAGGCTCACCACGAACACCGACTTGCGGCCGAACCTCTGGGTGAGCCAGCCCACCGGCGCGGTCATGATGGCGGCGGCGACGATATAGGAGGTGAGCACCCAGGTGATCTGGTCCGAGGTGGCCGAAAGGGTGCCCTGCATGTAGGGCAGCGCCACGTTGGCGATGGTCGCGTCGAGCGCCTGCATCAGTGTGGCCAGCATGGCGCAGCCGGTCACCAGGATGCGCGCCAGTCCCTCCTTCGAGGGGTCGGCCGATGCGGCGGCGGTTGCGGCAGGTGCCATGGCGAAACCTCGTCCGGCCACTCCCGCGCCCATGCGGAAGGGCCTTGCGTTGCGTCCTACGGCCATTGCGCACCCGAGGGGGCAGCGGTCTCAGAAAAGGAGCGGAAGGGGCGGGGTGGCTCAACGCCCGGCGCCCCTCCCGCCCAAGTGATCCGAACCGCCGGGAGGAAAGGCGGGTCGGCGAAACTCAGAGCAGGTCGGACAGGTGCCGCGTGTGGCCCGTGTCGATGCTCACGGAGACGCTCAGGCCGGACCGCAGGCGCGGATCGTCCGCCTTGCGCGCGACGCGGATGCGCACCGGGATGCGCTGCACCACCTTCACCCAGTTGCCGCTCGCATTCTGCGCAGGGAGGATGGAGAACTCGGCGCCCGAGGCGGGGGCGATGCTGTCCACGGTGCCGGTCCAGGTGAGGCCCGGATAGGCGTCCACCGTCACCTCCACCGGATCGCCGCGCTTCACATGGGTGAGGTCCGTTTCCTTGATGTTGGCGTCCACCCACATCTCGTCGGTCGAGACG
>JAFIHR010000322.1 GCA_017849325.1 Xanthobacter autotrophicus
CAGCGCCAACCTATCCGCTTCTCCCGCCGCATCGAAGATCACGGGAGAGACCTTCCTGCAACGGGTGCCCCAGGCAGCGGGCCGCAACATGGGGAGCCGGACGGTCCCTGTCAAATGGGAGCTGTCCGGCGCGCGGGAGAGCGGCATACCCGCAAATACAACCATAGGTACGTTTAAAAGATAAAATCAACCTATAACAAAGGGTCAGACGGTGCAGGCGCGGGTTGCAGTCAGGATCGCGGTATGAAGAAGACGGAGCTTTCGGCGCCTTCGGGCGATCCCGCTGCGGTCGCCGCCTACGTGGCTTCGCTGGCGGGCGAATTGGCGCAGCTCGCGCGGGTGAGCGGACTGCCAACGTTAGCCTATCTTCTGGAGATGGCGAAGCTCGAGGCGCGCAACACCGCCGCGGCGGGGCAGGAGGATCCGGCGAAGGCGGAGCGGGAGACGCCGGCCTGACGCCCGCCTGACGTCCATGCGCTCCGGCAGGCGCAAGCCGGGAGCCCGTCACAGGCGCAGCGCCACGAGCCCCGTTCCGGGCCGGTCGAGCCGGCCGGCGAGATCCAGCTCCAGCAGCACGATCTGCACGTCGCGCGCATCGCAGGCGGACAGGCGCACCAGATCGTCGATGGGCGTGGGCGCCGGCCCGAGAAGCTCCAGGATGCGCGTCCGGACATCCTCGCCCGGCTGGCCCGGCGCCATTTCTTCGGTCGGGGCGGGCGGCGCCTCGATGGTGTCGTCGCGGCGGGCGGCGATCGGGGTGAGCACCTCGATCACGTCCTCGGCCGAGGTGACGAGCGCCGCGCCCTGCTTGATGAGGCGGTTGGTGCCGCCGGCGCGCGGATCGAGCGGCGAGCCCGGCACGGCGAACACCTCCCGTCCCTGCTCGGCGGCGAGCCGCGCGGTGATGAGCGAGCCGGAGCGCTCCGCCGCCTCCACGACCACCACGCCAAGCGCCATGCCGGAGACCAGGCGGTTGCGGCGGGGAAAGTCGCGGGCGCGCGGCTCCCAGTTCAGCGGCATCTCGGAGACCACCGCGCCGCGCTCGGCGATCTGCTCGATGAGCGCAAGGTTCTCGGCGGGATAGGGCTTGGCGAGGCCGCCGGCGAACACCCCTACCGTGCCGCCGTCGAGGCTCGCCTCGTGGGCGGCTGTATCGATGCCGCGGGCGAGGCCCGAGACCACCACCCAGCCGGCCGCCCCGAGGTCGCGGGCGAGCCGCGCAGCGAACGAGCGTCCGGCGGCCGAGGCGTTGCGCGCCCCCACCATGGCCACCATGGGCTGGATCAGCACTTCGGTGCGCCCGCGCACGGCGAGAAGCGGCGGGGCGTCATCGAGGGCGGCGAGGGGCGCCGGATAGCCGGTCTCGCCCAGTGCCACCAGCCGGCCGCCGAGACGCGCCAGCGCCGCCATCTCCTTTTCCGCATCCGCCGGGCTCGGCACCTGCGGCGGCATCAGCCGGCCGCCGCGCCGCGCGAGGGTGGGCAGGGCCTCAAGGGCCGCCCGCGCGCCGCCGAACTGGTTGATGAGGGCACGGAAGGTGCGCGGCCCCACGTTCTCGGTGCGGATGAGGCGGAGCCAGTCGAGCCGCTGCTCGTCGCTGAGCAGGAGATCGGGCACGGCGCGGCGCGCGCCTGCGCCTTCCCGGCCTCTGCCGCTGTGCTTGGTCATCCGCGCCGCCTGATCCGCCCCCGAGGGGGGATAGCCCATCCGCTCTCTCACTTAAGGTCAAGTCCGGGATCAACCGGGAGTGGCCGGAGGGAGCCGCTGCGCGCTCAGCCCTTGGCGCCGATTCGCCCCTCGGTGCCGGCCAGCAGGCGGCGGATGTTGGCGTGGTGCTTGGCCCACAGGAGCGCGGTGAGCAGCGCCAGCAGGAGGGCGGTGGCGGATTGCCCCAGCGCCGCGGCGGTGACGACGGTGGCCAATGAGGCGACGAGCGCGGCAAGGGAGGAATAGCGCGTCAACGCCGCCACCAGCAGCCACACCACGGCGAAGGCGAGCATCGCCGGCCAGAACAGGGCCAGCGTCACGCCGATGAAGGTGGCCACCCCCTTGCCGCCGGAAAATTTCAGCCACACCGGGAAGAGATGCCCCAGGAAGGCGCCGAGGCCGGCGGCGAGCCCCGCCTCCCAGCCGAACAGGTGGCGCGCCAGCAGCACTGCCACCGTGCCCTTCAGCGCATCGCCCAGCAGGGTGAGGGCGGCGAGGTCCTTGCGCCCGGTGCGCAGCACGTTGGTGGCGCCGATGTTGCCCGAGCCGATGGAGCGGATGTCCGTCGTCCCCGCCGAGCGGGTGATAAGCAGGCCGAAGGGGATGGAGCCGAGGAGATAGCCGAGGCCCAGCGCCGCCAGCATCAGGGGGAGAGGCAGGGACCAGGTGTCGAGCGGCATGTGGGGCCTCGGGATCAGGCGGCGCGCACGCCGTCAAACGTATTCATAGACGATGCTGCCGGCAACGATGGTGCGCAGCACCCGCCCGGCGAGGCGCGCCTCGTCGAACGGCGTGTTGCGCGAGCGCGACTTGAGCTGCGTCTTGTCGAGCACGAAGGGCATGTCAGGATCGAAGACGATGACATCCGCCGGCGCGCCCGGCTTCAGGGTGCCGCCGCGGAGGCCGAGGATCTCCGCCGGCCGGGTGGACAAGGCATGGAGCAGGTTCACGAGGTCCACCTTGTCCGCGTGGACGAGGCGCAGCGCGGCGGAAAGCAGCGTCTCCAGGCCCACCGCGCCGGGCTCGGCCTCGGAGAAGGGCAGGCGCTTGCCTTCCACGTCCTGCGGCCAGTGGTCGGACACCACCACGTCGATGAGGCCGGAGGCGAGCGCGCGGATCAGCGCCTCGCGCTCCTCCTCGCTCCGGAGCGGCGGGCGCAGCTTGAAGAAGGTGCGGTAGCCGCCGATGTCGAGCTCGTTGAAGGAGAGGTGGTTGATGCTCACCGAGGCGGTCACCGGCAGCCCCGCCTCCTTGGCGCGCTCCAGCACCGCGAGCGAATCGGCGCAGGTGAGCGCTGCGGCGTGATAGCGCCCGCGCGCGCCGGCCACCAGGCGCACGTCCCGTTCGAGCACGATGGTTTCCGCCGCCTTCGCGCAGCCGGAAAGGCCGAGCCGCGAGGCGAACTCGCTCTCGTTCATGGCGCCGTCGGAGAGCGAGGCATCCTCGGTGTGGTGCACCACCAGGGCGTCGAAGTCGCGCGCGTAGGTCAGCGCCCGGCGCAGCAGCAGGGCGCTTGCCACGGACTTGTGGGCATCGGTGAAGGCGACGGCGCCAGCGGCCTTCAGGAGGCCGATCTCGGTCATCTCCTCGCCCTTCAGGCCCTTGGTGATGGCCGCCATGGGGTGCACCCGCACCACCGCCGTGTCCCGCGCCCGGCGCAGGATGAAGTCGACGATGGCCGGGTCGTCCACCACCGGGTCGGTGTCCGGCTGGCAGATGATGGTGGTGACGCCGCCGGCCGCCGCGGCATGGCTGGCGGTGGCCAGGGTCTCGCGATGCTCGGCGCCGGGCTCGCCCACGAAGGCGCGCATGTCGATGAGGCCGGGGGCCACCACGGCGCCCCTGCAGTCGATCACTTCCGCGCCGTCGGGAGCGCCGGCGGCGGCGAGGCCGAAGGCGGCGTCCTTCACCACGCCCTCGGCCAGGAAGACGTCGCCGTGGAAATCCGCCCCGCGCGAGGGGTCCACGACCCGGGCGTTGGCGAGGAGGAGGGGGCGGGGATCGGCGCCGCGCAGGCCGTCACGCATTGGGGAGCTTCCGGGCGAGGGTGTCGAGCACCGCCATGCGCACCGCGACGCCCATCTCCACCTGCTCGCGGATCAGGGATTGCGGCCCGTCGGCGACCGACGAATCGATCTCCACGCCCCGGTTCATGGGGCCGGGATGCATGACGAGGGCATCGGGCTTGGCGTAGCGCAGCTTCGCCTCGTCGAGCCCGAAGTAATGGAAGTATTCGCGCACCGAGGGGATGTAGGCGCCGGCCATGCGCTCGCGCTGGAGGCGCAGCATCATGACGATGTCCGCGCTGGCGATGCCGTCCTCCATGGTGCGGTGAACCTCGACGCCAAAATTCTCGATGCCCGTGGGCAGCAGAGTGGAGGGCGCCACCACCCGCACCTGCGCGCCCAGCGCCTGAAGCAGGATGATGTTGGAGCGCGCCACCCGCGAATGGGCCACATCCCCGCAGATCGCCACCACGAGGCCACCGATTCGCCCCTTGTTGCGGCGGATGGTGAGGGCGTCGAGCAGCGCCTGGGTGGGGTGCTCGTGGGCGCCGTCGCCGGCGTTCACCACGCAGCAGTCCACCTTGCGCGCCAGCAGCTCCACCGCGCCGGAGGCGTGATGGCGCACCACCAGGATGTCCGGGTGCATGGCGTTCAGCGTGATGGCGGTATCGATGAGCGTCTCGCCCTTCTTCACCGAGGAGGAGCCCACCGACATGTTCATCACGTCCGCCCCGAGGCGCTTGCCGGCGATCTCGAACGACGACTGGGTGCGGGTGGAGGCCTCGAAGAAGAGGTTGATCTGGGTGCGCCCGCGCAGGGTGGTGCGCTTCTTCTCGATCTGCCGGTTGAGCTCGATGAACTCCTCGGCGAGGTCCAGAAGGCCGGTGATCTCGGGCGCGGACAGGCCCTGGATGCCGATGAGGTCTCGGCCGGGAAGGGAGAGGGCGGGTGCGGGATTCATGGCAGGCGTGAGGCATAGCCGCCGCCCGGGTCCTGGGCAAGCGCGCTCGCGGCCGCGCCGGCGGCTTTGTCGCTTCATCCCCGGTTAACCGGCATGCGAAATGCTGCCGTGTGTCAGCCAAACTTTGGCTATGAAGAGTGCGAAGACTTGAGACCGACGGAAGGCCGGCTTCCCGCGGACGGCGCGTCGTGACCCCTTCCGGGAGTGATGAAGATGACGTCCTTTGCTCAGCTCAAGACGGGCCTGTTCACGCTGGCGGCGGCCGCGAGCCTTGCCACCGCAACCCCGAGCTTCGCCGCCTCCGTGGGCTCCGGCGCCCTTGCCGTCGCCCCGGCCCATGGCGCGGCTGCGACGCCGGTGGGCTATTGGTACCGCGGACGCTGGTACCGTGGCTGCTGGAACTGCGGCCCCCACTACAACAATGGCGCGGCGGTAGGGGCGGGGATCGCCCTCGGCGTGCTCGGCGCCGCGGCCATCGCCGGCGCGGCCAGCGAGCCGCCTCCGCCGGTCGTCTATTACGAGCCCCCGCCGACGGTGTATTACCAGCCGGCGCCCGAGGTCTATCTGGAGCCGGCGCCGCGTCCGCGCAGCTGCTGGGTCGCCACCGGGCCGGGCGGGGCGGGCTATTGGTCGCCGTGCTGACGGCGATGTCGGCGAACGAATGATGCGGAGGGCGGCCGCGTGCCGCCCTTTTTCCCG
This sequence comes from Xanthobacter autotrophicus, assembly GCA_017849325.1. Taxonomy (GTDB): domain Bacteria; phylum Pseudomonadota; class Alphaproteobacteria; order Rhizobiales; family Xanthobacteraceae; genus Xanthobacter; species Xanthobacter autotrophicus_B. The sequence continues at coordinate 5,374 of JAFIHR010000322.1, forward strand.
CTGGTCCGGCTAGGCCCCCGCGAGGCTGCGGGCGATGGCCACCAGGACGGGCAGGGTGATGGCCGCCGCCAGGGTCTGCAAGGTGAGGATATTGGCCACCAGCGCCGCGTTCCCGCCCATCTGCCGCGCCAGCACATAGGCCGCCGGCGCCGCCGGCACCCCCGCCGCGATGGCGATGGTGACGAGGCCCATTCCCTGAAGGCCGAGGAGCCAGCCGAGGCCGAGGGCGACCGCAGGCTTCAGCACGAGCTTGAGCCCCATGGCGAGCAGCACCGCCGGCTGCGGCCGCCTCAGATGCTCCAGCACCAGCCCCGCGCCCACCACCAGAAGGCCGAGCGCCAGGGAGGCGCGGCCGAGGATCTCGCCCACTTCCATGACCACTTTCGGCACCGGCAGGGCGAAGAAATTGATTCCCCCGCCGATGGCGCAGGCCCAGATGAGCGGATTCCGGAACAGCTGAACGGCGATGTGGCGGATCGTCGGCGGGTGGCTGCCGGCGAAGCGGGCCAGCACGTACACGCACAGCACGTTGACCACGGGAATCGCCACCACCATGGCCACCGCCACGATGGCGATGCCGTCGCGGCCATAGAGCCCGCCCGCCACCGCCAGCACGATGTAGGTGTTCCACCGCACCGCCCCCTGGAACAGGGAGGTGAACGCCGGCCCGTCGGCGCCGGTGAGGTCGAGGATGGGGGCGCGCAGGACCAGCAGCAGGCTCGAGAGCAGCAGAACCGCGCCTACGAGGCTCGCCGCCACCGCCGCCACGTCCACGTTGGCAAGATCGGCCTTGGCGGCGGCGACGATCAGCAGGGCGGGGAACAGCACGTAATAGGTGAGCCGTTCGAGCCCGACCCAATCCGCCGTGTCGCGCAGCAGCACCCGCCGGAGCACCGCGCCGATGGCGATGACCAGGAACACCGGCAGCAGGGCGGACAGGACGAGGGCCATGGCGGAAACGCGGATCCCCGCCGGGCGGCGGAAAAAAGCGGGAGGAAGGTTCCCTTTTACGGCCGCGATCGGCGCCGAGGAAAGGGAAGATGCGCAACCGGCCGCCGATCCCCGTCCTGTCCCGGAATGGGACGCGGTTCACGCCCCGCCGGAACGTCCGGTGCACGGAGGGGGAGCGAATCACTCTTCGGCCGGTGTTGCCCCGATGTTCCCGGCGGCCGGCGCGCGGGCGAGGAAATCGAGCGCCCCCTGCAGGATGAAGGCGGCGGCATGCTGGTCGATCACCGCGGCGCGCCGCGCCCGGCTCACGTCGGCGGAGATGAGGACGCGCTCGACCGCGGCGGTGGACAGCCGCTCGTCCCAAAGGCCGATGGGCCGCCCCGCCATCCGCGCGAAATTGCGCGCGAAGGCGCGGCTCGCCTGCGCCCTCGGACCTTCGGTGCCGTCCATGTTGAGGGGCAGGCCGAGGATGAAGCCCACCGCGCCGCGCTCGCCGGCGAGGAACAGCAGGCGTTCCGCATCGGCGGTGAACTTGGTGCGCTTCACCGTCTCCACCACGGTGGCGAGGTGGCGGTCGGGATCGGAGGTGGCGACCCCGATGGTCTTGGTGCCGAGATCGAGCCCCAGGAGCACGCCGCGCGCCGGCAGCAGCGGCGCCAGCTCGGCGAGCGGCAGCACGGGGGCGGGCGCGGTCTTGTTCTCCTCGGTCATGCGCCTCGCTAGCACGCGGGGCAGGGGCAGGCGAGGGCATCGGGTGTGCGGCGGGGCAGATTCCTGTTCCGCAGGGCGGGCGAGCGGACGGGCCAACGCCGCGGGAAGGGCGCCTCATCTGCGTCCGGCGGCGGGCCCAACCGAGCGCGTTGCGCCGGCGCCCGCCTTCTTCGATACTCCGGCCGCGGCCCGCGCCGCGACCGATTTGTCATTTTGCTGAAACACCTTTCTTGAATGCCGAGTCCGTTTTTGACCTCCAAGTCCTTGTTTGACTCCACGTCCCTCCAAGAGGCGCAGCTCCCATGAAGATCACCTGGTTCAGCCACGCCGCCTTCCGCCTCGATTTCGCGGACAAGGCGGTGCTCATCGATCCCTTCCTGTCCGGCAATCCCACCTTCAAGGGCACGGTGGAGGACGCGACCCGGGGGGCGAGCCACATCCTGCTCACCCACGGCCATTCGGACCATGTGGGCGACACCATCTCGATCCTGGAGGACGCCGCCGACGCCAGCCGCTTCCTGCCCGTGGTGGCCAACCCCGAGCTGATCAACTACCTCGCCAGCAAGGGCGGCGGCGGCACCGGCGTGATGATGAACACGGGCGGCACCGTGGACCTCGACGGCTTCACCGTCACCATGGTGCGGGCGGACCATTCCTCGGGCGGCGACAGCCTGCCCTCCGAATATCTCGGCAACCCCACCGGCCTCATCGTGAAGGCGCCGGGCCAGCCCACCGTCTGGCACATGGGCGATACGGACATCTTCTCCGACATGGCGCTGATCTGCGAGATCCATGCGCCCAAGATCGTCTTCCTGCCCATCGGCGACCGCTTCACCATGAGCCCGGCCACCGCCGCCCTCGCCGTGAAGCGCTTCCTGCCGGGGGTGGAGACCGTGGTGCCCATGCATTTCGGCACCTTCCCCATCCTCGCGCCCGACGCCTCCGCCTTCGTGGCGGCGCTGGAGGGCCATCCCGTCACGGTGAAGGTTCTGGCGAGCGGCGAGAGCTTCGACGCCTGATCCCGCTCCCCGGCGCGCCGGCCGCTGCCGGGCGGCGCGCCAACGCCCCGCATTGATCCGCTCCGGCGCGGGGCTATAAGGCGCCATGTCCGCCCCCGCCTCCACCGTCTTTGCCGATTCGGCCCATGTGCTGCGCCACGTCTTCGGCTACGAGGCGTTCCGCGGCCGCCAGCAGGAGATCGTGGACCATGTGGTGGCCGGGGGCGACGCCCTCGTGCTGATGCCCACGGGCGGCGGCAAGTCGCTGTGCTACCAGGTGCCGGCGCTGGTGCGGCCGGGCACCGGCATCGTCGTCTCCCCGCTCATCGCCCTGATGCACGACCAGGTGCAGGCGCTGCGCCAGCTCGGCGTGAAGGCGGCCATGCTCAATTCCTCTCTCACCTCCGCCGAGGCGCGGCAGGTGGAGCGGGCGCTTGCGCTGGGCGAACTGGACCTGCTCTACGTTGCGCCCGAGCGGCTCCTCACCGACGGCTTCCTGAACCTGCTGGACGGCGCCCGGCTCTCCCTGTTCGCCATCGACGAGGCCCATTGCGTCTCCCAGTGGGGTCACGACTTCCGCCCGGAATACCGCCAGCTCACGGTGCTGAACGAGCGCTTCCCCGGCGTGCCGCGCATGGCGCTCACCGCCACCGCCGACGGGCCGACCCGCCGCGAGATCGTGGAGCGCCTCGCGCTGGAGGACGGCAAGGTCTTCCTCTCCTCCTTCGACCGGCCGAACATCCGCTACCGCATCACCCCCAAG
>JAFIHR010000048.1 GCA_017849325.1 Xanthobacter autotrophicus
CCCGGCGACACCTTCGTCTTCGCCGGCGAGATCCTGCGCTTCGAAGCCCTGGTCGAAGACGAGATCTACGTCTCGCGCACCACCGATCCCGAGCCCAAGGTGCCGGCCTATGACGGCGGCAAGTTCCCCCTCTCCACCTTCCTGGCAGAAGGTGTGCGCGCCATCCTCGCCGCCCCCGAGCGCTGGGTGAGCCTGCCAGAGCAGGTGCGCGAGTGGCTGGAACTGCAGAAGGCCCGCTCGCGCCTGCCCGGCCGCTCCGACCTCCTGGTGGAGACCTTCACCCACGCCAGCCGCTCCTATCTCGTCACCTACCCGTTCGAGGGGCGGCTCGCCCACCAGACCCTGGGCATGCTGCTGACCCGGCGGCTCGACCGGGCGCATCTGAAGCCGCTCGGCTTCGTCGCCAACGATTATGCGCTCGCGGTCTACGGGGTGGGCGACATGGGGCTGGCGCTGCATCACGGCCGGCTCTCCCTCGCCGATCTGTTCGACGAGGACATGCTGGGCGACGACCTCGAAGCCTGGCTCGCGGAAAGCGCCCTGATGAAGCGCACCTTCCGCTATTGCGCGGTGATCGCCGGCCTCATCGAGCGGCGCTTTCCCGGCAAGGAGAAGACGGCACGGCAGGTCACCATCTCCTCGGACCTGATCTACGACGTGCTCAACCGCCACCAGCCGGACCACCTGCTGCTGCGCGCCGCGCGGGCCGATGCGGCGAGCGGCCTGCTCGACGTGAAGCGCCTCTCGCTGATGCTGGCGCGCATCAGGGGGCGCATCGTCCACCAGCCGCTGGAGCATGTGTCGCCGCTCTCGGTGCCGGTGCTGCTGGAGATCGGCCAGGAGAGCGTGGGCGGGGAGGCCAACGAGGCTCTGCTCGCCGAGGCGGAAGAGGAGCTCATCCGCGACGCCATGGGATAGGCCGCCGGGCGGGTCAGGCCGGCTCCACCTTCAGCGTCGCGCCGTCGGCGGCCACCACCTTCACCTCCCGGCCGGCGGCCACGTCGGGCCCCTCCACCCGCCAGACGGTGTCATCGATGCGCACCCGCCCGACGCCCCCCTCGATGGGCGCATCGAGGGTGAACACCCGGCCGACGAACCCCGCCGCCCGGCGGTTGAGGAACGGCCGGTCGGAGGCGGCATCGGGCGCGGGCGCGACCTTCCGGCCGATCAGGATCGCCAGAACGGAAAGCCCCGCGAAGGCCAGAACCTGCACCTGCCAGGAGACCGTGACCACATAGGCCAGCGCCCCGGTGGCAAGGGCGGCGAGCCCCAGCCACCAGAGGAAGACACCGGGCATGAAGATCTCGGCGATGAGCAGGAGCCCGCCCACCACGAACCAGGTCCACGGCCCGATTTCGGAGAACGCGCCCATGGCCCGGCCTCAATTGCCCATGGGGGGCGGCGTCATCCGCCCCGGCCCGGTGGGCCGGACCGGCGGGCGCGGCGCCGGCGGCTCGGCCCCGGGGAAGGCGGCGCGGGCGATCTCGCCGATGCCGGCGAGGGAGGAGAGCAGGGCCGTGCCCTCATAGGGCAGCAGCACCACCTTCTGGTTGGGCGAGCCGGCCATGGCCTCGAACGCCTTCACGTATTTCTCGGCGATATAGTAGTTGAGCGCCGCCGGATCGCCGGTGGCCACCGCCGCCGAGAGCATCTGCGTCGCCCTCGCATCGGCCTCGGCGAGGCGCTCGCGGCCCTCCGCCTCGCGGAAGGCGGCCTCGCGCAGGCCCTCGGCCTTGAGCACCTGGCTCTGCTTCTGGCCTTCGGCGCGCAGGATCTCCGCCTGCCTCAGGCCTTCGGCCTCCAGCACGGCGGCGCGCTTCTCGCGCTCGGCCTTCATCTGGCGCGCCATGGCGTTGACCAGATCGTGGGGCGGCACGATGTCCTTGATCTCGATGCGGTTGATCTTCACGCCCCAGGCCGAGGCGGCGGCATCCACCACGCGCAGCAGGCGTTCGTTGATCTCGTCGCGGTGGGACAGGAGCTGGTCGAGGTCCATGGAGCCCATCACCGTGCGGATGTTGGTCATGGTCAGCGCCATGATGGCGGTGTCGAGCCGCGCCACCTCGTAGGATGCGCGTGCCGCATCGAACACCTGGAAGAAGGCGACGCCATCCACCGAGACCGTCGCGTTGTCCTTGGTGATCACCTCCTGGGTGGGCACGTCGAGCACCTGCTCCATCATGTTCACCTTGTTGCCGATGCGGTCGATGAAGGGAACGATGAGGTTGAGGCCGGGCGGCAGGGTGCGGATGTAGCGGCGGAACCGTTCGACAGTATATTCATACCCCTGCGGCACGGTCTTCACGCCGGAGAACACCACGGCGATGGCCAGCACCACCAGGACGATGACGAATGTGTTGGGACCGAAATCCATTGGCGCATGCCCCCAAAGCCGGCCCTGCACCGGCCGGCGCGCCATATGGGCATGCCCGTGGGGGAGCCGCAAGTCACAGCACGGAGGGGTTGCAGGAGCGCCGCGCGAACAAAGCAGGACGGAGCGCCGGCCGCCGATTCGCGCCGGTTTCGTTCCCCGGCCGTTCCGTCGCGCGGCGCATCCCGTCCCGATCCGGAACAGCCCGATCGGGACGGGTCGCGCCCGCTAGCTCTTCACCACCGCGAAGCGCAGCAGGATGGTGCGCTGAAGGGCGCTGAAATTGTCGTCGGAAATGATGGTGAGCAGGGTTTCGCCGGCCGCGTTCCGGGTCACCGCGAGGCCCTCCATATTGTCCACCTCGTAGCGCATGTCGAAGGTGCCCAGCACCTCGCCGTCGAGCACCGCACCCGGCTTCACGTCCTTGAGGGCGAAGCGGCGGATCTGCATGGAGACGCCCCGCGACGGCGCATAGTCGCGCTCCAGGAGATAGAGCTCGCCCGACGGGCCGAGGGCGAGATCGGTGGCGTCGAAGAGGCCGCTCTTGCGGATGGTGAAGGTGCCGGGCGTGCGTCCGCCGATGATGAAGCCCGGCAGGTCGGACGCCGCCCGCCGCCCCTCCTCGCCGACGCCGATCAGCGCGCCCTTGAGCCGCCCCTCCGGCACGTACGCAAGGCTCTCCAGGCCGAGATTGTTGCGCAGGCTGCGCACCGCCGGGGCCGGAATCTTCTGCCCCTTGGCGCCCAGCGGATCGGCGGGATAGCGCCAGATCTCGTTCACATCCTCAAGGCCCACATAGACGCCGTCGGGCGCGCGGGTGAGGGATTCCGCGTCGCCGCGCCCGCGCAGCGCCTGGGCGCGGCCCATGTAGTCCTGCAGCGCCGCCGCCTTGACGTCCTCGAGGCCGACCGGCCGGTCGCCGTCGGTGACGAGGCGGCCGGAGAGGAAGACGCCGCGGTCCGTCACCGCGAGGAAGCGCCCGTCCGCGCCGAGCGACAGGCCCGAGATGCCGCCGAAGCCGGGAAAGGCGGAGGTCAGCACCAGCCCGCCGCGGAAGTCGAGCGCGCCGAAGCGGCTCTCCCGGCTGAGGCGGTGGAACCCGGCGATGGGCCTCGCCTCGACGGTGATGGGCGTCGGCTGCTGCGGCAGGCGCGAGGCATCGGCAAGGGCGGCGAGGCCGAGCCCGCCCAGCACGATGCCGGCGGCCGCAGCCAGACCGAGGCCGAAGGAGCGGACCCGCTTCGGCAGGCCCGGCAGGATCGCAAGGCTCATGGGGCCCGCCGGCTCAGTGCAGACGGCGGCCGCGCGGCGCCGCGGTGGCGTGCTCGTCGAACAGCTCCGCGAGCTTCTCGGTCATCACGCCACCCAGCTCCTCCGCATCGACGATGGTCACCGCGCGCCGGTAGTAGCGGGTCACATCATGGCCGATGCCGATGGCGATCAGCTCCACCGGCGAGCGGGTCTCGATCTCGCCGATGACGTGCCGCAGGTGCCGCTCCAGATAGTTGCCGGCATTCACCGAGAGGGTGGAATCGTCCACCGGCGCGCCGTCTGAGATCATCATCAGGATGCGCCGCGCTTCGGAGCGACCGAGCAGGCGCTGGTGGGCCCAGCTCAGGGCCTCGCCGTCGATATTCTCCTTGAGCAGGCCCTCGCGCATCATCAGGCCGAGGTTGCGCCGGGCGCGCCGCCAGGGCGCATCCGCCGCCTTGTAGACGATGTGGCGCAGGTCGTTCAGCCGGCCGGGATGCAGCGGCTTGCCGGCGCCGAGCCATGCCTCGCGGGACTGTCCGCCCTTCCAGGCCTTGGTGGTGAAGCCCAGCACCTCCACCTTCACGCCGCAGCGCTCCAGCGTGCGGGCGAGGATGTCGGCGCAGGTGGCGGCGACCGTGATCGGCCGGCCGCGCATGGATCCGGAATTGTCGATCAGCAGCGTCACCACCGTGTCGCGGAACTCGGTGTCGCGCTCCTTCTTGAAGGACAAAGCGGCGGTGGGATCGGTGACCACGCGCGACAGCCGCGCCGGGTCGAGCACGCCTTCCTCCAGGTCGAAATCCCAGGCACGGTTCTGCTGGGCAAGCAGGCGCCGCTGCAGCCGGTTGGCGAGGCGCGCGACGACGCCCTGCAGATGGCCGAGCTGCTTGTCGAGATAGGCGCGCAGGCGGGTCAGCTCGTCCGGGTCGCAGAGGTCCTCGGCATGGACCTCCTCGTCGAACTGCTGGGTGTAGGCGTGATATTCCGGCCCGCGGTTGTCGTAGGTGACGGGCGGACGGGCGGGCCAGGGCTCCGCCGACTCGTCCGTATCGCCGAGCTCGGTGGCGTCGGGCATCTCGGCGGGCGGGCCGGATTCACTGTCCGTCGCGCTTTCCGGGGCCTCCTCCATATCCATCTCGGCTTCCGCCTCGCTGGCGCCCTTCTGGGTCTGGTCCTGCTCGGATTCCCCCTTCTCGCCCGACTGGTCCTCGTCGCCGGGCTGGCCCTCCTGCTCCTCGTCGTCGCTGTCGTTGTCGAGGCCGGCCTCCTCGCCCATGTCGAGGGAGGCGAGCAGATCGCGGGCGATCTCGCCGAACCGCTTCTGGTCCTCCAGGCTGTCGGCGAGGCGGGCGAGATCGTCGCCGGCGCGCGCCTCGATATGGGCCCGCCACAGGTCGACGATCCGGCGGCCGTCGGGCGGCGGCGCCTGGCCGGTCAGCCGCTCGCGCACCAGGAGGGCGACCGCCTCCTCGATGGGCGCCTCCGACTGCTCGGTGATGTCGGCATAATGGCCGCGATGATAGCGGTCCTGGAGCATGGCGGTGAGGTTGCGCTTCACCCCCGGCATGCGGTTGCCGCCGATGGCCTCCACCCGGGCCTGCTCCACCGCCTCGAACACCGCCCGCGCGGTCTCGCCCGTGGGCACCATGCGCCGGTGCACCGCCGGATCGTGGCAGGCGAGGCGCAGCGCGAGGGCATCGGCATGGCCGCGCACGATGGCCGCGTCCTGGGCGGTGAGGCGGCGCGGCGGCTCGGGCAGGCGCACCCGGTCGGGCGCCAGCGCCGGGCGCTCGGGGGCGAACGCCACCTCGATCTCGCTCACGCCGGCGATGGCCTTGAAGCAGCTCCCCACCGCCCGCTTGAACGGCTCGGACGGCGCTTCCTTCGGGCTCTTGCCGGTGGTGCGGTTGCTGGTGGCCATGGCGGTTCGGTCTCGATGCGCGGCAGGGGGAGCGCCGCGCCCTCAGGTCCGCGCGCGGGCGGAAGGGCGCGGCGATGATCCGATGATCAGGACAGCGCCACGTTCATGGCGCTCTCGGGCAGCTCCTGGCCGAAGCAGCGCTGGTAGAATTCCGCCACCAGGGCGCGCTCCAGCTCGTCGCACTTGTTGAGGAAGGTGACGCGCAGGGCGAAGCCGATATCCTTGAAGATGTCGGCATTCTCGGCCCAGGTGATGACCGTGCGCGGGCTCATCACCGTGGAGAGGTCGCCATTGATGAAGGCGGAGCGGGTGAGGTCGGCGAGGCGCACCATGCGGTTCACCGTGTCGCGCCCGTCGGCGTTCTGATAGTGCTTCGCCTTGGCGAGCACGATGTCCACTTCCTTGTCGTGGGCGAGATAGTTCAGCGTGGTGACGATGGACCAGCGGTCCATCTGCGCCTGGTTGATCTGCTGGGTGCCGTGATAGAGGCCGGTGGTGTCGCCGAGGCCCACCGTGTTGGCGGTGGCGAACAGCCGGAAGGCGGGATGGGGGCGGATCACCCGGCTCTGGTCGAGCAGGGTCAGCCGGCCGGAGGATTCCAGCACCCGCTGGATCACGAACATCACGTCGGGGCGGCCCGCGTCATATTCGTCGAACACCAGCGCCACGTTGTTCTGGTAGGCCCAGGGCAGGATGCCGTCGCGGAACTCCGTGACCTGCATGCCGTCCTTCACCACGATGGCGTCCTTGCCGATCAGGTCGATGCGCGAGACGTGGCTGTCCAGGTTCACCCGCACGCACGGCCAGTTGAGGCGCGCCGCCACCTGCTCGATGTGGGTGGACTTGCCGGTGCCGTGATAGCCGGTGACCATCACCCGGCGGTTGTAGGCGAAGCCGGCGAGGATCGCCAGGGTCGTCGGCCGGTCGAACAGATAGTCGGGATCGAGGTCGGGCACATGGGGATCGGTCTTGGAGAAGGCCGGCACTTCCATGTCGATGTCGATCCCGAAGGTCTGGCGCACCGACACCTTCATATCCGGTGTGGGGGCAAGGGTCTCGGTGGCGCTCATGAAACCTCCTGACGCGCGGCGCGCGTGACGTCCAATCGTATCCGGTGCGGCACCTTATCGGCAATTTCGCGCCTGCAAAATCGGCCGCATTCATTATTCCGCGAAGCAAGAAACGGACCGCCGCAAAGGCGCCGCTTCCCGGCGTCGCGCGCTCAGCAGAAGCCGGCCTGCTTCAGGCTGTTGTAGGCCTGGATGACGTTGCGCAGCCGGTCCTCGGAGGAACGGTCGCCGCCATTGGCGTCGGGATGGTGGAGCTTCACCAGCTCCTTGAACCGCGCCTTGATCTCGGCGGCGCCGGCCGAAAGCTCCAGGCCCATCACCTCCAGCGCCCGCCGCTCGGTGGTGCGGATGGTGCGGCCCTCCGGCTCGGGAATGTCGGGGCGGCGGCGCCGGGCGCCCATTTCCTCGGCAAAGCCCAGGGGGTCCTGCATGTCGGCGCCCTGGAACCGATCATTGCCCTTGGCCGAGCCCATGCGCCAGGTGGGGCGGTGCCCGGTCAGCGCGTCCTTCTGGTAGGCGTAGACCGCATCGTCCGACATGCCGGCGAAATAGTTGTAGGACTGGTTGTAGTCGCGCACATGATCGATGCAGTAGCGCCAATACTGGCCTTCCTGGTGCCGCCCCTTCGGCGCGCGATGGGTGCCCATCTGCCCGCACCCCGGCCAGTCGCAGACCGGCTCCGCCGTCTTGCGCACGCGATCGTCACCCGGCTTCACGCGGATGCAATCGAAGAGGGGGGAGTTGAGCTTCATGACAGGGCAATTATGGGCGGCCCGCCGCATGGCGGCAAGAATGGGCGATGGCGATTACGGGATTCGGTGACGGCCAATCGGCCGCGCGTCGCGCTGGTAGGCGCGCCGCGTCTTCCCCCATATAATGCGCCCCAAAGGCGGGCGCCATACGGCTGCGGCGGCCCGTCATCGGCCTTCATTTCAAAGCATTGGTTGATTCCATGTCCGACGCGAAATTTTCCTCCATCCGCACCGCCCTGGAGACCGGCCTCAGCCCGGTGACCCTCGACCTTCTGGACGAGAGCGACAAGCACAAGGGCCACATGGGCGCGCACCACGACGCCAAGGGCGCCCACCGCGACGACGGCGGCATCACCCATCTGCGGGTCAAGGTCGTGGCCCCCGCCTTCACCGGCAAGAGCCGGGTGGAGCGCCACCGCCTCGTCAACGACCTGCTCCAGGGCGAGATCGCCAAGGGCCTGCACGCCATCGCCATCGAGGCCAAGGCTCCCGGCGAATGATGCGCCGGGCCGGCACGCCGTGACGCCGGAGGGCGGCCCGATGGCGGAGCAGGGGGCGCTCGTCCTGTTCTCGGGAGGACAGGATTCCGCCACCTGCCTCGCCTACGCGCTGGACCGCTTCGCCCGGGTCGAAACCCTCGGCTTCGACTACGGCCAGCGCCACCGCATCGAGCTCGACTGCCGGCCGGCGGCGCGCGCCGCCATCGCCGCGCTGAAGCCGCAATGGGCGCAGCGCCTCGGCGACGACCACCTGCTCGCCCTCGACGCCTTGGGCCAGGTTTCCGATACCGCGCTCACCCGCGATACCGCCATCGCGATGTCCGAGGGCGGCCTGCCCAACACCTTCGTGCCGGGGCGCAACCTCATCTTCCTCACCTTCGCCGCCGCCCTCGCCTACCGGCGCGGCCTGAAGCACATCGTCGGCGGCATGTGCGAGACCGATTTCTCCGGCTATCCCGACTGCCGCGACGACACCATCAAGGCCATGCAGGTGGCGCTCAACCTCGGCATGGAGAAGCGCTTCGTGCTCGACACCCCGCTGATGTGGATCGACAAGGCCGACACCTGGGCGCTGGCGGAGCGCCTCGGCGGTCCCGCGCTCGTCGATGTCATCATCGAAGAGACGCACACCTGCTATCTTGGCGAGCGCGGCGCGCGGCACGACTGGGGCTATGGCTGCGGCACCTGTCCCGCCTGCCAGCTCCGCGCCCAGGGCTTCGCGCGCTATCGCGCCCGCGAGGAGAGGAGGACCGGATGACATCGCTTCGTTCGTTTCGCGCCCGGCGCCTCGGCGCCGCCCTTGCTGCCCCGCTGCTCGCCGCCGCGCTCGGCGCCCTTACGCCAAGCGGTGCCGCCGCCCAGAGCTTCAACTGCGGCACCAACACAGCCCCCGACGAGCAGGCCATCTGCGGCAACCACTCCCTGGCCCAGCTCGACGTGAAGATGGCCACGCTCTACGACGTGGCGACCCACCTTTCCGCCATGGGCGCGCGCGGCGACCTGCAGGACCAGCAGCGCGCCTGGCTCGCCCGCCGCCAGCTCTGCGGCGCCGACGTCGGCTGCATCCGCACCGCCTACACCACCCGCATCGATGCGCTCGAGGCCTATCTCAAGGGCATCTACGGCCGCGGGCCCTACTGAGGCCTGTGCCGCCGCGGCCTCGCGATCCTCCTTCCCCGGGTCCCCCATGCCTCTGCCGTCCAGCCCGCGCGCGTTCGATACGATCGAAACCTGGGTGTTCGATCTCGACAACACCCTCTACCCGGCCCAGCACGACCTCTGGCACCAGATCGACGCGCGGATGAAGGCCTATATCTCGGAGATGCTCGGCGTCGCGCCCGAGCGCGCCTTCGAGATCCAGAAGGACTATTACCGCCGCTACGGCACCTCGCTGCGCGGCCTGATGATCGAGCACGGCATGGAGCCCGGCGCGTTCCTCTCCCACGTGCATGACATCGACCTCTCCGGCCTCGATGCCGCCCCGCGCCTCGCCGCCGCCGTGGAAGCGCTGCCCGGCACCAAGATCGTCTACACCAACGGCTCCGAGCAGCATGCCCGCAACGTGCTGGAGAAGCTCGGCATGGGCGCCCATTTCGCGGCGGTGCACGACATCGTGGCCGCCGAGTTCCATCCCAAGCCCACCGAGGAGGCCTATCGCCGTTTCCTCGACGCCCATGGGGTGGAGCCCGCCCGCGCCGCCATGTTCGAGGACCTCGCCCGCAATCTCGAGGTGCCCCACCGGCTCGGCATGGCCACCGTGCTGGTGGTGCCGCCGGGCGAGCGGGTGCTGGCGCGCGAGGACTGGGAGTTCGAGGGGCGCGAATCCGCTTATGTGGACCACGTCACCGACGATCTCGCCGGCTTCCTGGAAAGCGCGGTGAGAGGCTCCGCGACGGCGGGGTGACGCGCCGCCTGCCGCGGGCAAGAATGCGCCGAACCAGGGTGCTGGAAAGAAGGGCGATGCCGCGCATGTTCTCCCGCGTCTACGGCCTGTCGGTGCTGCTGCCGCTGCTGGCGTGCCTGATCGCCCTCGGCGCCGATCCCGGCCCGCTCCGGGACCTGCGCAACGGCCTGTTCGACCTCTACCAGCGCGCCGATCCCCGTCCCTTCAGCCCGGACCTGCCGGTGCGCATCGTCGATATCGACGACGCCTCCCTCGCCCGCATCGGCCAATGGCCGTGGCCGCGCTCCACCCTCGCCACTTTGGTGGAGCGCCTGGCGGAGAAGGGCGCGGCCGTGATCGCCTTCGACATGGTGTTCGCCGAGCCGGACCGGCTCGACACCACCGCGCTCGCCGCCGTGCTGCCGGAGGAGCTGCGCGGCCCGGTGCTCATGGCCATCGGCACGGGCGAGGGCGCCGACGCGCTGTTCGCCAAGGCCATGGCGCGGGCGCCGGCGGTGCTCGGCGCGGTGCTGTCCGATCAAGGTCCGGCCGCCAGCATCGCCCCGAAATGGGGCATCGCGAGCGCCGGCGACGACCCCCTCGCCTTCCTGCCGCATTTTTCCAGCGCGGTCGTGCCGCTGCCCGCGCTCGGCGAGGCGGCGGCCGGCATCGGCGCGCTCAACTGGCTGCCCGACCGCGATCAGGTGGTGCGCCGCGTGCCGCTGCTCCTCGCGCTGGGCAAGGAGGTGGTGCCGTCCCTCGCCGCCGAGGCGCTCAGGGTGGCGCAGGGCGCCTCGACCTATGTGGTGCGTGCCTCCAATGCCTCGGGGGAGGCCGCCTTCGGCACCCGCTCGGGCATGGTGGCGGTGAAGATCGGCGCGTTCGAGATCCCCACCGAGGCGGACGGCGCGCTGCGCCTCCGCTTCGGCCGCAGCGATCCGCGCCGCTTCATCCCGGCCCACCAGGTGCTGGACGGCACGGCGGACGCCGATGCGCTCGATGGGCGCATCATCCTCGTCGGCACCAGCGCGGCGGGCCTCAAGGACACGCGGGCGACGCCCCTCGACGCCGCCGTTCCCGGCGTCGAGATCCAGGCCCAGCTCATCGAGCAGGTGGCCACCGGCGCGTTCCTCACCCGGCCGGACTGGGCACGCGGCGCGGAGATCCTGCTCGCCGGCCTGTTCGGGCTGCTGCTGGCGGTGCTGCTGCCGCGGGTGTCGCCGGTGGGCGCGGGGATCTCCACGCTGGCGGTGATCACCGCGCTGGCGGCCGGCTCCTTCCTCGCCTTCACCCGCCTCAGCCTGCTCATCGATCCGCTGGGGCCGGCGGTCACAGCGCTCGCGGTCTATCTCGGCGGCGTGCTCGCCCTCTATCGCGACGAGCAGAAGAAGAAGCGCTGGGTGCGCGAGGTGTTCGGCCGCTTCGTCTCGCCGCAGGTGGTGGAGCGCCTCGCCGAGCAGCCGCAGGATCTCGTGCTGGGCGGGCAGACCCGCGAGCTGACCATCCTGTTCTGCGACCTGCGCGATTTCACCACCTTGTCCGAGACCATGGACGCCGAGGCCCTGACCCGCTTCATGCGCGCCTATCTCACGCCGATGACCGAGGTGGTTCTGGCCCATGGGGGCACCATCGACAAATATATCGGCGACGCCATCATGGCCTTCTGGAATGCGCCGGTCGACGATCCCGCCCATGCACGGAACGCCGCCTCGTGCGCCCTCGCCATGGTGGAGCGCCTCAAGGGCCTGAACGCCGGGTGGCGGACGGAAGCGGAGGCGGCGGGCCGGCCGTATGTTCCGGTGCGCTGCGGCATCGGCCTCGCCACCGGGCCGTGCTGCGTCGGCAATCTGGGCTCGGCCCAGCGGCTCGAATATTCCTGCCTCGGCGACGACGTGAACCTCGCCTCGCGCATCGAGGGCGCCACCAAGGCCCTCGGCGCCGACGTGCTGGTCTCCGAGGCGACCCGCGCGGCGGCGCCGGAGCTTGCGTTTCTGGAGGCCGGGACGCTGACGCTCAAGGGCAAGACCTCGGCCAGCCGGCTGTTCCTGCTGGCGGGGGACGAGACGGTGGCGGCCTCCTCGGAGTTCCGGGCGCTGGCGGAGCGCCACGAGGCCCTCGCGCGCACGAACCGGAACAGCGCCGAGGCGATGCTCCTGGCGCGGGACCTGGCGCGGATCGCGCCGGCGCACCTCGCCCGCTTCTATGCGGCCTATGGAAAGCCGGCGCCCGAGCCGGCCGGCTCAGCCGCGGCGCCTTAGGATCTTGAGCCGGCCGAGCAGCTCGGCCACCGCTTCCGGCGGCAGGTGGGCGATCTCGCGGGCGAGGAGATTGGCGAGCTCGGTGGCCTGCGGCGACAGGCCGGAGGTGTCCACGGTGATCCTGGGATGGGACAGCTCGGCGAGGCGCTGCAGGTCCTCCGCCTCGTCCCAGATCACGTTGAAATAGGCGATGATGCGCTGGACCAGCGCCCAGGTGGGCCGCCCGCGCCGGCCGTTCTCCAGCGCCGAGAGATAGGTCGGCGAGACGCCGATGGCGCCGGCCATCTCGCTCAAAGTGACGCCGCGCGCGGCGCGAAGCTCGCGAACCCGGCGGCCGAACGGCGTCATAGGCCCTTCCCCGATGCATGGACGCGGCGCGCGGGGGCGGCGCCGCTTCCCTGTGCGATTAAGGGAGGATGGCCGGCGGGTCAAAGGCGGGCCGGGCGCCCGCTCGGGTCGAGGCTCGTCCGGCCGCAGCGCGCGTGGGACTACGGCCGGCGATTTCAGGTGTGACGCACTGCGCCGCGGCCACCCAGGCCGCGGCTCATGTCACGCCCGGGCCGGTCATGCCCAGGAGCCGTCGTCGTCCATGCCCCAGTCGCCGCCGTCGTCGAAATCGCCGTCGTCGGCGGGATCGTCCCAGAAGGCCTGATCGATGGGCGCCTGGTCGGTCCCGGGCGCGCCGCCGAGCGCCTGCTGGGCATCGGCGCCGAGATTGCCGGAACCGGCGGTGTCCGCCGCGGGCGCCTTGGGAAGCTCGGCGGCCGCATGCTGCGCCACCGGGCCCTCTCCGCCGCCCATCAGGTTCTTGATGCCGTCAAACAGCAGCGCACCACCGGCGACGCCGGCCGCGGTCGCCAGCGCGCCCTGCAGGAAGCCGCCACCGCCGCCGAAGCCGCCGCGCGCCGGCTGTGCGCCCCAGGGGCCGGAGGCCTGCCCGTAAGGCTGGCCTGCACCCTGGCCGTAGGGATCCTGCTGCGGCGCGCCGCCATAAGGCGCACGCTGCGCGCCCGCGCCATAGCCGGGCGGCACGCCCATGGGCGTATCATTGCGGGCATTTCCCCAGGCATCGCTGCGCCCCTGCGACACCGGCGGCACGGTGCGCGCGCCCGCCGACGGCACGGACGAACGCCCGCCCAGAAGTCCGCCGAGAAAGCCGCCGCTCTGCGGCGCCTGCGCCGCCGGCCGGGCATCGAGCTCGGCCTGCATGGCATTCGCCTCGGCCTCCAGCTCCTCGATACGGGCATAGGCCTGCTGCAGGGCGTGCTCCTGCACGAGGACGCTCTGGGCGAGGGCATAGGGGGCGTACGGCATCTCGGCGACCCGCTGGCGGATCAGCGCCTCGGCCTCCGCGTCGCGCGGTGCGCCCTGCACCTCGCGCATGCGCTCGAACAAGCCATCGATGAGGGAACGCTCTTCGGGGGTCATCTCCGCCTCCGGATCCGTTGACGAGGGCCATATGAGACCCCGAGCACGGCGCCGGAAGGGCGGCCGAGATGAAATTTTCGTAAGGTCACCTGCCGTCAACCGACGGCGCGGTCCGATGCTATTCGGCGGCGGAGGCGGGGTGGTCCGGCGCCGCGGCGGTGCTGCGCACGCCGGCGCCGAAGCGCTGCTCCACGTAGGCTTCCACCATGGCGCGGAACTCCTCCTGGATGGTGGCACCGCGCAGCGTCGCCACCTTCCTCCCGTCGATGAAGACCGGGGCGGAGGGCGTCTCGCCGGTGCCGGGCAGGGAGATGCCGATGTCGGCATGCTTCGATTCCCCCGGACCGTTCACGATGCAGCCCATCACCGCCACGTTGAGGGTCTCGACGCCCGGATAGCGCGCCCGCCACACCGGCATTAGCTCGCGGATCATGCCCTGCACGCTCTGCGCCAATTCCTGAAACACGGTGGAGGTGGTGCGCCCGCAGCCCGGGCAGGCCGCCACCAGCGGCACGAAGGTGCGCAGCCCCATGGTCTGGAGCAGCTCCTGCGCCACGGTTACCTCGCGGGTGCGGTCGCCCCCCGGCTCGGGGGTGAGCGAGACGCGGATGGTGTCGCCGATGCCCTGCTGCAGCACCACCGCCATGGCGGCGGACGAGGCGACGATGCCCTTCGAGCCCATGCCCGCCTCGGTGAGGCCGAGGTGCAACGCATAGTCCGAGCGGCGCGCCAGCTCGCTGTAGACCGCGATCAGGTCCTGCACCGCCGAGACCTTGGCGGAGAGGATGATGTGGTCCCGCGGAAGCCCGATCTCCTCGGCGAGCGCGGCCGAAAGCAGGGCCGAGCGCACCAGCGCCTCGCGGGTCACCGCGCGGGCCTCGGCGGGGGCGGGCAGGGCCGCGTTCTCGTCCATCAGGCGGGTGAGCAGCTCGCCGTCGAGGGAGCCCCAGTTGGCGCCGATGCGCACCGGCTTGTCATGGGTGATCGCGGTCTCGACGATGGCGGCGAACTGCCGGTCCTTCTTGTCGCCGAAACCCACGTTGCCGGGATTGATGCGGTATTTGTCGAGCGCCTCGGCGCAGCCGGGATGATCGGCCAGCAGCTTGTGGCCGATGTAATGGAAGTCGCCCACCAGCGGCACGTCGATGCCCTGCGCCAGCAGCTTCTCCTTGATGTGCGGCACGGCGGCGGCGGACTCGTCCCGGTCCACGGTGATGCGCACCAGCTCGGAGCCGGCGCGGGCCAGCGCCGCCACCTGGTCCACGGTGGCCTGTATATCGGCGGTGTCGGTGTTGGTCATGGACTGGACCACCACCGGTGCGCCGCCGCCCACCATCACCGCGCCGATGCGCACCCCCACCGTCGTCCGGCGCAGCGCCGGGCCCGCATCGAGCAGCTCGGCGGGAACCACGCAG
>JAFIHR010000049.1 GCA_017849325.1 Xanthobacter autotrophicus
GGCCTTTCCGCCGTGGTGGACGCCATCAAGTCCAACGGCGCGCTGGCGGTGGCCCAGCTCAACCATCGCGGCCAGCTCCTGCGGCGCTCGGTGCTCGGCATGGTGCCGGTGGGCCCGGCGGACGGGGTGCATCCCGCCACCGGCGAGCCGGTGCGCGCCCTCAAGGTGGACGAGATCCACGCCATCCAGCGCGACTTCCTGGAGTCGGCCCGGCGGCTGTGGCGCGCCGGCTATGACGCGGTGGAGATCCACGCCGCCAACGGCTACCTGTTCCACCAGTTCTTCACCCGCCGCTTCAACCATCGCGACGACGCCTATGGCGGGCCCATCGCCAACCGCATGCGCCTGCTGCTGGAGACGGTGGAGATGATCCGCAACGAACTGCCGGACTTCCCGCTGTTCGTGCGCATCAGCGCCACGGAATACATCACCGGCGGCTACACGCCCGACGAGGTGGTGGTGCTCGCCCAGGCGCTGGAGGCGGCCGGCGTGGTCGCGCTCGACCTGTCGGGCGGGTCCAACGAGAGCCCGCAGCTCTCGCGCTACTGCATCCAGCCGCCCTCGTTGCCGCGCCGCTGCCTGGAGCCCCACGCCCGCCCGCTGAAGGAGGCGGTGTCCATCCCGGTCATCATCGCCGGGCGCATCCTCACCCCCGAGGATGCCGAAGGCGTGCTGGAAGCGGAGAGCGCCGACTACATCTCCCTCGGCCGCGCCCTCATCGCCGATCCGCACTGGACCGCCAAGGCGCTGGGCACCGTCGAGGCGCCCATCCGCCCCTGCATCTCCTGCAACGTGTGCTACGAGCGCCTGACCCTGGAGCGCGACGTCGCCTGCGTGCAGAACCCCATGGTCGGCACCGAGTTCGAGTCGCTGGAGCATCTGGAGCCGCAGCTCTTCGACCTTGCCGCGCCGCCCCAGGCGCGGCGGCGGGTGCTGGTGCTGGGCGCCGGCGTCGCCGGGCTTGAGGCGGCGCGCATGGCGCGCGCGCTCGGCCATTCGGTGGAGATCTGGGAGAAGGCGGACCAGCCCGGCGGCCAGGTGCCGCTCGCCATCGCCTCTCCCGACAAGCAGGATGTCTCGGGCGTGTGGTCCTACCGGGTGCGCGAGATCGCCGATCTGGGCATCCCGCTGCGCACCGGCGTGACAGCCACCGCCCAGCGCCTGCGCGCCCATGCGCCCGACATCGTGATCGTCGCCACCGGCGCCCGGCCGCGCCGCCTCGCCCTCGACGTCAAGGTGCCGGTGCTCCAGGCCTGGGACGTGATCCGCGATCCCGGCCTGCTGCCGGCGGGCGCCACGGTGACCCTGGTGGGCGGCGGCATGGTGGGCATCGAGGCGGCGGACCTTCTCGCCGCCCGCGGCTGCCGCGTCACCGTGCTGGAGATGCAGGAGACGCTGGCCCGCGAGATGGCGCGCAACAACCGCTTCGAGATCCTCGAACGGCTCGCCGCCCAGGGCGTGGCCCTGCGCACCGGAACCGCCATCCGGGGCACCCGCGACGGCCTGCTGCTGCTGGCCGCCAAGGACGGCGAGAGCGCGCTCGATCCGGGCGACGCGGTGGTGCTGGCGGTGGGTCCCGAACCGCAGCGCGACGTGCTCGCCGAGGTGGAGGCGGCCGGCCTGCCCTTCGTTCTGGTGGGCGACTGCAACCAGCCCGGCGATTTCATGACCGCCATTCGCGATGCCTCGATGGTGGCCACGGCCCTGTCCATGCGCGCCGCCGGAGGTCCGCTGCACGGGTGATCGAAACGGCGGGAAACATCGCCGCCGACAACAATCAAGGAGGAACGCAACATGAGATTAACGGCCCTGACGCTGCTTGCCACCCTGTGCGGTGGCGGCCTCCTGGCAATGCCCACGCTCGCCAACGCGCAGACCGCGACGGAAACGGTCAAGGTGGGCGTCATCCTTCCCCTCACCGGCAACACCGCCTGGGGCGGACGCCCCGCCAAGGTCGCGGCGGAACTGGCCGCGGCGGAGGTGAACGCCAAAGGCCTCGCCGGCAAGTACAAGCTCGACCTCGTCTTCGCCGACGGCGCCTGCGAGCCGCGCACGTCCTACGGCGCGGCGGAGAAGCTGATCAACGAGGACCGGGTGCAGGTCATGATCGGCGAGTGGTGCTCCAGCGCCTCGGTCGCGGCCGCCCAGGTGGCCGCCGATGCCAAGGTGCCCATGGTGGTGCAGATCTCCACCGCCGACGGCATCGCCAAGAATGCCGGCCCCTACGTCTTCCAGTCCATCATGCAGAACGGCGAGGTGCAGGAGCGCGAAGCCGAGCTCCTGCTCCAGAAGTTCCAGTTCAAGACCGCGGCGATCCTGGTCGAGAACAATGATTTCGGGCTGAGCTTCCGCAAGAACATCCGCGAGATCCTCGAGCGCAAGGGCATCAAGGTGGTCCTGGACATTCCCCAGGACCGCCACGACGTCAACTGGTACTCGATCATCACCAGCATCCAGGGCGCCAACCCCGACATCGTGGTGGCGTCCATCTCGGCGGGCCAGGCGGCGAACTTCGTCAAGCAGTACGCCGAGAGCAACATGAAGACGCCGCTGTTCTTCGACTATCCCCCGCCGCCCTACATCTTCGAGAAGCAGGTGGGCGAGCAGGCCGGCAAGCTCGGGCTGGTGCGCGGCGCCTTCTTCCTGAAGAACCCCGACATGTCGCAGCGCGAGAAGGATTTCGTCGCCGCATTCGAGCCGCGCGCGGAGAAGGAGCTCGGCGCCCCGCACCCCACGGTCCACTGGGACATCGTCACCTACGACGCGGTGATGCTGGTGGCCGACGCCCTCAAGCGCGCCGGCGCGAAGCCGGACGACCTCGCCGCGGCCCTCGCCAAGGCCGACTACCAGGGCGTGCTCGCCCATTACCAGTTCGATGCCGACCGCGGCGTGAAGCCGGAGGGGTTCGAGTTCGTCTTCATCCGGACGACGCCCGAAGGCGGCCTCGAAGTGGTCAAGTGAGGGGGAAACGTCCGTGCTCACTCAGATCATCGTCAACGGACTGATCCTGGCCGGCAATTACGCGCTGGTCGCGGTCGGCCTCACCCTGGTGTTCGGGGTGATGCGGATGGTGAACTTCGCCGAAGGCCAGTCGGTGATGATCGGCGCCTTCGTCGCCTTCACCGCGACGCCCTATGTGGGCTACCTGCCGGCCATCGCCATCGCCATGGCCACCAATGCGGTGCTTGGCATCATCCTGGAGCGGACGGCGTTCCGCCCGTTCCGGGGCATGGAGCTCAACGGCCTCATCGCCTCCATGGGCATGTCGATCATCCTCATCAATCTGGCGGAACTCATCTGGGGCACCGTGCCCCAGACCTTCGACACCAGCTTCAACAACATCTCGGTGACCATCGGCACGGTGGGCGTCAGCGTCCAACGCCTGCTGGTCATCGCGTCGAGCGTGGTGCTGCTGCTCGGCCTGTGGTGGCTGGTGCAGTATTCCAACCTCGGGCGGCAGTTCCGCGCGGTGTCGGAAGATCCCGAGGTGGCCGGCGCCATGGGCATCAACACCAACGCGGTGGCGCGCATGAGCGTGGTGCTCGGCTCGGCGCTGGCGGCGGCGGCCGGCGCCCTGTCCGGGCCGGTCAACCTCATCACCCCGGAGATGGGCCAGGCGGAGATGCTGAACGCCTTCGCCGCCATCATCCTCGGCGGCTTCGGCAACGTGAACGGCACGATCTTCGGCGCCCTGCTGATCGGCATGGTGCAGAGCCTGGCGGCTGTCTACGTCTCCAACGCCTATTCCAACTCGATCGCCTTCGGCCTGCTGGTCGTGACGCTGATCTTCTTCCCGCGCGGTCTCGTTCCTGAACGGATGGAAGAAAATGTCTGAAACATCTGCCTGGATCCTGCGCGCGCTATTCGTCGCGGTGCTGGCCACGCTCCCGTTTCTCGTGAACGGGTACTGGCTCAACATGGCGATACTCGCGCTGATCTACAGTCTCGTCGTCTATTCCATCACGGTATTGACCGGCTTCACCGGCCTGCTCTCCTTCGGGCAGGCGGGGTTCGTCGGCCTCGGCGGCTACACCTACGGCGTGCTGTCGGTGAAGGGGGTGGACCCGGCGGCGGCCGCGGCATGGGGGCTCCTCGTCCCCACCGTCGCCGGCTTCCTGCTCGGCCTGCCGGCGGCGCGCCTGCGCGGCCACTACCTCGCCATCGGCACCCTGGGCTTCGGCGTGCTGGTGGGCCAGATGCTCAACAACATGGTGGACGTCACCCGCGGCCCCATGGGCCTGCTCGGCATCAAGTCCTTCGGCTTCGACCGGGTGACGTGGTTCTACTTCGTGCTGGCCCTGGCGGTGGGGCTCTGCGCCGCGCTCGAATATCTCGACCGGCGGACCTTCCTCGGCGTGGTGCTCAAGTCGGTCAAGTATGACGAGATCTCCGCCTCGGCGAGCGGCATCGGCGTGTTCGCCGTCAAGCTCCTGGCCTTCTCGGCCTCGGCCTTCCTCGCCGGCTCGTGCGGCGTGCTGCTCGCCGCCTACATGCGGTTCCTGACGCCGGACCTCTTCATCAGCGCGGAATCCTTCCGCTACCTGATGATGAGCGTGGTGGGCGGGGTCGGCAGCGCCAGCGGCGCGATCATCTCCTCCTTGATCCTCACCGCCGTGCCGGAGGCCCTGCGCGCGTTCGGCGAGACCAATGTGCGGCTCCTCGTCTACGGCCTCATGGTGCTGTTCGTGCTGTGGTTCCTGCCCGGGGGCATCGGCGGCCTCATCGACCGCCTGATGACGCCGGTCCGCCGCCGGATCACGCCGCGCCCGCGCGTCGCCGAGCCGGCGCCCCAGCCCACCAGCCTGCCGGGGAGGGCGTCATGAGCATCCCCATGCTCCAGCTGCGCGGCGTGTCGAAGCGCTTCGGCGGCATCCAGGCGCTGCAGAACATCGATCTCGTCGGCCAGGCCGGCGAGGTGCACGGGCTGATCGGGCCCAACGGCGCCGGCAAGTCGACGCTGATCGGCTGCATCACCGGGGTCAACCGCATCGACGGCGGCGAGATCCGCCTGCGTGGCGACCGCATCGAGCAGCTTCCGGTGCACCGCCGCGCCCGGCTCGGGGTGGCGCGCACCTTCCAGAAGATCCGCCTCGCCCAGCAGCTCACGGTGTTCGAGAACGTGGCGGCCGGCCTCTGCGCCAAGCGCTTCGCCACCGCCTCGGGCTGGCGCGGCGTGCTGGCGCCGCTCTCCAGCCGGGCCATCGCCGAGCCGGTGGAGGACGCCCTCGTCGCCACGGGCATCGCCGACCTCGCCGACGAGAAGGTCGCCTCCCTGCCCTACGGCAAGCGCCATTTCGTCGAGCTGGCGCGCAACCTCGTCGCCGAGCCGGACGTGATCCTGCTCGACGAGCCCGCCACCGGCCTCACCGACGACGAGCGCGAGCACCTGAGCATGCTGGTCCGCCAGATGGCCGAGCGCGGCACGCTGGTCATCCTGGTGGAGCACGACCTCAACCTCGTCGGCCGGCTCTGCGACACCGTCACGGTGATCGAATACGGCCGCCGCATCTTCAACGGAACCCCCGCCGAGGCCCAGGACGACGAGGCCGTCGTGCGCGCCTATCTCGGCTCGGCCAAGCTCGCGAAGGAGGCCCAGGCATGACGCGGCGGCTCGAAACCCGCGACATCTTCGTCAATTACGGCGAGGTGCCGGGCGTCAAGGGTGTCACCCTGCATGTGGACCAGGGCGAGATCATCGCCCTCCTGGGGGCCAACGGGGCGGGCAAGAGCACCACCCTCAAGGCCCTGATGGGCATGGTGCGGCCGAAATCGGGGGCGATCGTCCTCGATGGCGGCGACGTCACCGGCGCCCCCTCCTACGAGGCGCCGCGCCACGGCGTGGCGCTGGTGCCGGAAGGCCGGCGGATCTTCAAGCGCATGACGGTGCGCGAAAATCTCGACGTGGGCGGGGTGACGCGCCAGCGCGCCGAGCGCCCTGCGCTCCTCGCCCATGTCTACGCCATGTTCCCCCGCCTCCAGGAGCGGGCCGAGCAGCTCGCCGGCACCCTCTCCGGCGGCGAGCAGCAGATGCTCGCCATCGGCCGCGCGCTGATGTCCAAGCCCGACTTCATCCTGTTCGACGAACCCTCCCTCGGCCTCGCGCCGCTGGTGGTGGCGAACGTGATGGACGCCATCGGCCGCATCAGCCGCGACTTCGGCGTCGGCGCCATCCTGGTGGAGCAGAACGTGGAGGTGGCCCTCGACGTGGCCTCCCGCGCCTACGTGCTGTGCCGGGGCGAGATCGTCCTCGAAGGCGAGTCCGAGAAGGTGCGCAGCGATCCCGCTCTGCGCGCCGCCTATCTCGGCATGACCCATTGATCCCCGCCAACAGCGATGCGGCAACCCATGTCCCCAAGCGAACCTGAATACGAGCTTTTCGCCATCCGCTACGCCACCCGCCCGGCGCAGCGGCGCGACCATTTCATCGGCGGCGATCCCCACGAGGGGCCGATGCCGATGGACTATTACGTCTGGGTGGCCCGGGGCGGCGGCCGGAGCTTTGTCATCGACACCGGCTTCACCGCCGCGGTGTCGGAGCGGCGCAAGCGCACCTACCTGCGCTGCCCGGTGGACACGCTCCCCCTCCTCGGCATCGATCCCGGCGCGGTGGAGGACGTGATCGTCACCCACCTGCACTACGACCACGCGGGCAATTTCGACCGCTTCCCCAACGCCCGCTTCCATCTCCAGGAGCGGGAGATCGCCTACGCCACCGGGCCCTACATGCGCTTTCCGCGCCTGTCGCACTCCTTCGAGGTGGAGGATGTGTGCGCCATGGTGCGGCTGAACTACGCCCAGCGGGTGCTGTTCTACGACGGCGACGCCGAGATCGCGCCGGGGCTCACCGTGCATCGCGCCGGGGGCCATTCGGACGGCCTCCAGTTCGTGCGGGCCCGCACCGCGCGCGGCTATGTCGTGCTCGCGTCCGACGTCAGCCATTTCTACGAGAACATGGCGAGCGGACGCCCGTTCCCCACTGCCTTCCACGTCGGGCAGATGCTCGACGGCTTCGAGAAGCTCTACGCCCTCGCCGGGGATGAAACCCGGATCGTGCCCGGCCACGACCCCCTCGTCATGTCGCTCTACCCGGCGGCGAGCCCGGAGCTCGAAGGCATCGCCGTGCGCCTCGATCTGCCGCCGGCCGGCGACACGCCCCGCCGCGCAGCCGCGCCGTCCCATCACTGAATACACAAAGGAAGCCCCAAGATGACCGCAACTCCCGCCGAGATCCTCGCCGACCATTTCGTTTCCCTGAAAGTGTCGGATATTCCCCAGAAGCAGCTCGACGATGCCAAGACCCTGGTGCGCGACTATCTCGGCGTCGCCCTGGGCGGCAGCCGCACCGACAGCGCCAAGATCGCGGCGCGCTTCGCCGAGGAGAACGGCGGCAAGGCCGAGGCCACCCTGCTCGGCCATGGCGGCAAGGTGCCGGCGGTGCACGCCGCGCTCGCCAATGCCATCGCCTCCCACTCCATCGAGCTCGATGACGTGGACATCCTTGCGCTCTACCACTTCTCGCCGCCGGTGGTCTCGGCGGCCCTCGCCACCGCCGAGCGCGAGAAGGCGAGCGGCGCGGAATTCCTCGCCGCCGTGGTGGCGGCCTGCGAGATGATGGCGCGGGCCAGCAACGCGACCAATTTCTCCCTGCGCAACCGCGGTTTCCACACCACGCCCACCTGCGGCGTGTTCGGCGCCACCATCGCCGCCGCCCGGCTGATGCGGCTCGACCAGGCCCAGACGGTCTCCGCCCTCGGCCTCGCCGGCGCCCAGGCCTCCGGCCTCATGGAGATGTACGGCCCCTCCATGCAGAAGCGCTTCAAC
>JAFIHR010000323.1 GCA_017849325.1 Xanthobacter autotrophicus
AGCATCTCGCGGGTCTGCTGGCCCGCAGTGACGATGAGCGGCGTCTTGTTGAGGCTCGCCGTGACGAGGTTGCCCATGGCGTTGCCGAGGCCGGCGGCAGTGTGAATGTTCACCAGCGCCGGCTTGCCCGTGGCCTGGGCATAGCCGTCGGCGATGGCGATGGCCGAGGCCTCCTGCAAAGCGAGGTGGTAGGTGAAATCCTTCGGAAAATCCTTGAGGAAGGTCTCCTCCGTGGAGCCCGGATTGCCGAAGAAGGTGGTCAGGTCCAGCTTGCGCAGCAGGTCGTGGGTGACCGAGCGCACCGTCGAAGCTGTCATCTCGTCCTCCGCCCGATGATGCCGGCTGGATCCGGCAATTCGTTGTCGTGAGGTGACCGATGGCCGAGGGCATCCTAGCGCAGATTCGGCGCGCTGACGGGTTCGAATTTGATCGGCAGATTTCAACGGCCGGCCGGCACCAGGTCGGCGCCCGGCGGGAGTCGCCTCAGCCCAGCACCATGACCCGGGTGCCCGTGGGCACGCGATTGTAGAGGTCGATGACGTCCTGGTTCAGCATGCGGATGCAGCCGGAGGACACCTGCTTGCCGATGCTCCAGGGCTCGATGGTGCCGTGGATGCGGAACAGGGTGTCGCGGTCGCCGTCATAGAGATAGAGCGCGCGGGCGCCGAGCGGGTTGGTCTCGCCGCCGGGCAGGCCGCTGGCATAGGGGCCGTAGCGCTCGGGCTGGAGGCGGATCATGTTCTGGGTGGGCGTCCAGTGCGGCCACTCTTCCTTGCGCTTGATGGTGGCCCAGCCGTGGAACTGGTAGCCCTCCTTGCCCACGCCCACGCCGTAGCGCATGGCGCGGTTGCCGGGCTCCACGAGGTAGAGGTAGCGGTTGGGCACATCGACCACGACGGTGCCGGGCCGGTAGGGGCCCTGATAGTCCACCTCGGCGCGCAGGAAGGCGGGATCCACCTCGGAGAGGTCCACCGCATCCACCGGATGGGGCTCGCCCGGCACGTCCCCATAGGGGCCGAGGGCCGGCGCGGGCGGCGGGGTCTGGCTGGTGACGCAGGCGCCGAGGGCGAGCGGCGCGCCGAGCACGAACAGGCGGCGGGACATCACCAGCGGCGCGGCGGAACGGGAAATTGCGCGAGGGACGGCAGTATCGGGCATGGGATCTGCGAACACATGAGAGGTGCCACGCCGGAGTGCCGGCCGCGTGCGGAGGCTCCCGCGCGCCGGCCCATGAAAGCGTGGTGAGGTATCGTTAAGGTTAACGGAGGGCGAAGAAGCGCCTTCGCGGTCCGCAGGCAGGCTCTACCACGGGCCGGCGGGGCGGGGGTGGCGCGCCAGCCACACCGCCAGGCGAAGCGGGCGCGCGGGCCGGGGGCTCGCCGGATCGTGATGGGATCAGCGCACCGGCGCGATCTCGCCCGGCGTCACCTGGAACCGTTCGGCGAGGCTGAGCGCCCTGAAGGCGTCGGGGTCGGCGCCGGTCATCCACACCTGGGCGCCGAGCCGGGCGAGGGCCTCGAACAGGCCGACCCGCCGCTCGGCATCGAGATAGGCCACCACGTCGTCGAGCAGCAGGACCGGGCTCGAGCGCTGCATGGCCGCCACCAGCCGGGCATGGGACAGGGTGAGGCCGATGAGTAGGGACTTCTGCTCGCCCGTGGAGCAGCGCGCCGCCGGCAGGCGCTTGATGCCGTGGCTGACGATGAAATCGGTGAGGTGCGGGCCTTCGAGGGTCCGTCCGGCGGCGCGGTCGCGCGGGCGGTTGTCGCGCAGCAGGGCGCGGTAGCGGTCCTCCACCTCGATGGCCGGATGAGCGGCCAGCAGCCGCTCCACCGCGCCGTCGAGGCCGATCTCGGCGAAGGGGAAGGGCGAGGCCTCGTCCCGGTTGGCGGCGATCTGGGCGCCAAGGCGCGTCACCGTCTCGATGCGCGCGGCGGCGACCGCCACGGCGATCTCCGCCACCTCGTGCTCCACCGCATCGAGGAAGCGCGGCGCGCCGTTCTCCTCCATGAGGCGGTTGCGCGAGCGCAGCGCCCGTTCCAGCGCGTTGACCCGGGCGCCGTGGCTCTTGTCCACCGCCAGCACGAGGCGGTCGAGATAGCGGCGGCGATCGGCGGGCGGGCCGAGGAACAGGCCGTCCATCTCCGGCGTCAGCCAGACCACCTTGAGATGATCGAGGAAGGCGTTGGCGGAGGAGGCCGGCTCGCCGTCGATGCGGCAGCGCCTCTGGCTCGCCTCGACGCCCGGCTCGGTGCCGGTGCCGAGCCGCACTTCACCCACCGCGCCATCCACCAGCGCCGAGACCGCCCAGAAAGAGGCGCCGGGCGCGGCGCTTTCCGGCATCTCGCGCTGCGCCACGTCGCCCAGCGCCGCCCGCCGCAGGCCGCGGCCGGGGGACAGGAAGGAGAGGGCTTCGAGCACATTGGTCTTGCCCGCGCCATTGGGCCCGGTGAGCACCACCGGGCCGTCGCCCACCGCCATGTGGGCCGCCGCATAGGAGCGGAAATGGGTGAGGCTGAGCTTCAGGACGCGCGCTGCGGGCATGGCCATCGATCGTTGGCGCCGCGCCTTCGCTCACGCGCCGGGCGGGCGCTCACACCCGCATGGGCATGAGCACGTAGAGCGCGTCGGACTTGGTGGAATCGCGCACCAGGGTGGGCGAGCCGGGGTCCGCCAGCTTCAGTTCCGCCGTGTCGCCTTCGAGCTGCGCGGCGATGTCCAGCAGGTAGCGGGAATTGAAGCCGATATCGAGGGGCTCCGCGGAATAGTCCACCTCCAGCTCCTCGGTGGCGCTGCCGGAATCGGGGTTGGTCACCGACAAGGTGAGCTTGCCCTCGGCCAGCGACAGCTTCACCGCCCGGCCGCGTTCGCTCGACACGGTGGAGACGCGGTCCACGGCGGCGGCGAAATCGCCCTTGTCCACCATCAGGATCTTGTCGTTGCCCTGGGGGATGACGCGGCCATAGTCGGGGAAGGTGCCGTCGATGAGCTTGGAGGTCAGCACCACCTGGCCCACCGCCACCCGGATCTTGGACGGGGACAGGGAGACGGTGACCTCGGCGTCCTTGTCCTCCAAGAGCTTCTGGATCTCCGCCACGGTCTTGCGCGGCACTATGACGCCGGGCAGGCCGGCGGCGCCGTCGGGCGCCTCCAGCTCGGCCTGGGCGAGGCGATGGCCGTCGGTTGCCACCGCGCGCAGCATCGGCTTGGCCTTGCCCGCCGGCTCCGTCACGTGGAGATAGATGCCGTTGAGATAATAGCGCGTCTCCTCGGTGGAGATGGCGAACTGGGTCTTGTCCACGAGGCGCCGGAACTCGGCGGCCTTCAGCTTGAAGCTGTGGGTGAACTCGCCGGCGGCGAGATCCGGGAAGTCGCCTTCCGGCAGGGTCTGCAGGGTGAAGCGGGCCCGCGAGGCGCGCACCGCCAGCGTGCCGCGGTCGCCGGTCTCCTCGAGCTGCACCTGCGCCCCCTCGGGCAGCTTGCGCACGATGTCGTAGAGCACGTGGGCCGGCACGGTGGTGGCGCCGTCCTGGCCGATCTCGGCCGGCACGCTCTCCACCACTTCGAGGTCGAGGTCGGTGGCCTTCAGCTCCAGCCCGCTCTTGCCGGCGCGGATGAGCACGTTGGCGAGGATCGGGATGGTGTTGCGCCGCTCGACGACGCGGTGCACGTGGCTGAGCGATTTCAGAAGCTCGGCGCGCTCGACGGTGACCTTCATGGCCCTGCCCGTTCACTGTTCGCTCTGGAGGGGCACCCCGGGGACGGCGCGCTGGCCGCCATCCGCGAAGCTCCGCCTCGCCTCGACAATTCGGGACATGCCTTCACCGCCGGCTCGTGGAGGGCGTGAACGGCAACGCATGTCCGGACGATGGACCCGTACCGGCGGACACCGGCCCGGGTGGCGGACGCCAAAGCGACCACCGGGCCGCCGACATTGCAGCGCTCGCGCATGCAACGCAAGGCCGGCGGCCGAAATTCCTTGGGGTTGTGCATGACGGCCCCGGGTGGCCCGGACGCGGCTTCCGAGCCGGGCATCACCGCGCCACCCGCGCGCCGCGAGGCCGCCGCTTCGACCCTACGCCTTGCGGAATTCCATGCGGTAGATCACGGCCTCGCCCGTCACCGGGTCGGTGCCCGGCGCGCCGCTGATCACCAGGCGGTCGCCCTCCAGGGTGAAGGGCCGGACGAGGTCGATCTGCCACGCCGGATTCCACGCCGCCTCCACATGATGGACGACATGGTCGCCCCGCAGCTCGTAGCGCGCCACATAGGCCAGCATGGAATCGAAGAGGGCGGCCTTCTCGTCCTCGGCCGGAACCGCCCCGCGCAGCGCCGCACGATGGCGGGCGGCGACGAAGGCCATCATGTGGCCGTCGGGGTGATAGGCGATGTAGCCGACGGGGTCGGGACCCAGCGCATCGGACACGTGCCCGCTGGCCACGGAGGTCCGCGTCCAGGCGGTCATCTTCCAGGTGCCGAGTAGGGCGGCGGCCGGTGTCATGGCGTCCTGTCCCCGAGGCCGCGGCCATCGCCGCCACCTCGCCGCAGGATAGGACCGGGTCGCAGGGCCCGCAAGCGGACCCCCGGCAGCCGCGGACGGGGCGCGAAGCGCCCGGCTCAGGCCTCGGTGACGAGGCGCTTCAAGGCCTCGATCTCGTCGGCGAGCACGCGGTCGCCGGCGATCAGTCCGTCGATCTTGCGCACCGCGTGCAGCACCGTGGTGTGGTCGCGCCCGCCGAAGCGCCGGCCGATCTCCGGCAGCGAGCGCAGCGTCAGGGTCTTGGCCAGATACATGGCCACCTGGCGCGGCTTCACCACATTGGCGGTGCGGCGCTGCGACAGGATGTCGGCGCGCGAGACGTTATAGTGCTTCGCCACCACGCGCAGGATGTCGTCGATGCGCACCCGCTTGGGATCGCACGGCCGGATCAGGTCCTTGATCGCGGTCTCGGCCATCTCCAGGGTCACCGGTTCGCCGGTGAGCTGGTTGTAGGCGAGCAGCTTGTTCAGCGCGCCGTCGAGATCGCGCCCGCTCTGGGCTACGCTGCGGGCGAGGAATTCCAGCACCGGCGCCGGCACGGTGAAGCCGCGATGCAGCTCCGCCAGTGTGTGGTAGCGCGCCTTGAGGATCTCGAGACGCAGGTCTTCCTCCAGCGGACCGAGCTCCACCACGAGGCCGCCGGCGAGGCGCGAGCGCACCCGCTCGTCGAGATGCTCCAGCTCCGCCGGCGGGCAGTCGGCCGCCACCACCACCTGCCGCCCGCCGTCGAGCAAGGCGTTGAGGGTGTGACAGAATTCCTGCTGCAGATTGTTGCCCTTCAGGAACTGAAGATCGTCGATCACCAGGGTGTCGATGGTCCGCAGCGTGTCCTTGAAGGCGATGGCCGAGTGGGCCTTCAGAGCCGCCACGAAGCCGTACATGAAGCGTTCGGCGGTCAGATAGGTGGTGCGCCGGCCGTGCTGGGCGCCGGCCGAGGCCACGGCCTGCAGCAGGTGCGTCTTGCCGAGCCCCACCGCCGCATGAAGATAGAGCGGGTTGTAAACCGGGCTCGCGCCGCTTTTGGCCTCGCCCACCTGGCGCGCCGCCGCGTGGGCCAGCGAGTTGGACTTGCCCACCACGAAATTCTCGAACGACAGGCGCGGGTCGAGCGGCGAGCCCGAGGTGGCGTCATCGGCGCCGCCCAGGCTCACGGTGACCACGCTGCCATTGCCGTGGGCGCCATTGCCGAGGCTCGCGCCGCCCATGCCGGCGCTGCCCGCGGCCGGCGGGTGAGCGCCGGCGCCGCCGCGCTGCTCCATGGCGTTCTCGCTCACCACCTCGCGCGGCTCGCGGGCCTTGAGCGGCAGGGCGCGGGACACCGCGCTGCGCACCGAAAGCTCCACCCGCGGCGAAGCGCCGGTCTCCTGCGCCCACAGCTCGGCGAGCCGGGTGCGATAATTCTCCTGGATCCACGACTTCAGGAATCGGGTCGGGACCGACAGGCGCACCAGATCCGCCGTCGCCCCGTCGAGCTCCATGCGCGCGAACCACGACGTGAACTTCTCTTCCCCGATCTCCTCGCGCAGCCGCTGCCGCACGCGCTCCCAAGGGCTGGTGCCCCCGGCAGGCCCGGTGCTTTCGGCAAGGCTGGCTGGATAGGAGGCGCTGGCGAGAGGCTCGTCGCCGGGGTGAGGTTTGAGCATAGGGGCATCGACCGCGTCCATGGCGGTTCCCTGGTTGAGGGCGCAGAGTCTGCTCACGCCGTCAGGACGACGCGGTGCTCATGCGCAGATGTGATCGATGGTGAAGCGAAGGCGGCGCGGGAGGAGCCTATGCGTTGCAGGCTCCGAACGGCGGGGGGGCCCAGGATCGCGAAATGGCTCGAACCATGCGCGGGGAGCGCGGCTGGGCAGGCGAAGGTTTAGCGCCCGCTGCCGCTCGTGTGCCAGAAGTCATAGTCGCCCCATCTGCCGCCAACGTTGCCGCTGTGCGGACGCTTAAAAGGATTGATTTTTTAGTTTTCGCGGGTGCCTCAGGCTGGAGTGTGAAGTCCAGTTTCAGCACAAAACAGCCGGACCGAAAGACTCTGTGTGGAGAGTACGGCACACGTTCAGGGTGTCATGGCTACGCATACGCATGATGCACCCCTCCTCAATCCACGAAGAGTCGTGAAACCTTCGGTCTGTCTGTGGAACTCCAGTGTCGCCCCCGGAGTGAGATTGACCATACACAGGCGCTTTCGGGGGTGCAACGCCTTTCCCCGGACCTGGGGAGAGCGGGGGCAAGCGACTTTCTTTTTCCTCGGATCACGGGCGTTCGTTCAGTCGGCAAACCTCTGTCTGCTCAATGAGATTCTTATCCTCTCGCGCATCGCGGGTTTCCGCTTTGGGTTGTATTGTGGCGGTATTTTGAAACCGGCTTTTCGAGCCGTTTCCAGCCGCTTTCGGGCTTTGGGGGATAAGCCGTTCGGGACTATGAGCTTTTCCTGTTCGGTCTTATCCGAGGGTGGGGAAGGCGCCCGATGCGGCCTTGGGACCCGGGGGATTGACGGAGCCGGATCCAGTGGTGCCAAGGATTCCTGCCGACTCGCTTTGGCCCCGCCCGGCGCCCGCCCGTGGCGTCTGGCCGCGCTCGCGCTTGCAAATATCGGCAGAAAAACCTTGGCGTGTATCTGTGGTGCGCGAATGGCCGCACCCGCGGCTGATCGCTCCGCCGCCAAGACAAATAAAAAGGCCCGACGGGATCGGGCCTTCAAATATTCATCTGTCTTCTACACGCAGGTGCGCAGACTTCTTACGCGCTCAGCTTGCGAACACGGGCAGCGAGGCGGGAAACCTTGCGGGAAGCCGTGTTCTTGTGCAGCACGCCCTTGGTGACCGCGCGCATGATCTCCGGCTCGGCCGCCTTGAAGGCTGCGGTCGCGGCGACGACGTCGCCGGTGGCGATGGCGTCCTCCAGCTTGCGCAGGTAGGTGCGCACCCGCGAGCGGCGGGACCGGTTCACTTCGGTGCGGCGCGCGATCTTGCGCACTGCCTTTTGGGCGGAAGGCGTATTGGCCATCGGCCGTCCTTGCTGGTTCGCGCAAAGCAGGCCGGCGCCTTGCGGCCGACCTCATCCACGCTGGAATGGGTGAACACGCGGGCAGCCGGTGCCGCTCGCGAAGTCCGGGGCTTATAGTGGGCGCCGACGCCAGCGTCAACTCTTCTGTCGCACGCCGGCGCGCCCCTGTGCGCCCGCCCTGCGCGCTGGACGGCGGTGGGCCTCATCGCGTATGTGCTCACTACACTCTATATAGAGGGCCCGTCGCGGCGGGCGCAGGAGCCGGGGGTTTGGCATGAGCGATTTGACGGTGGGCGATCGTCCGATGGGCAACGGCCTGGTGACGGTGTTCGGCGGCTCCGGCTTCATGGGCCGCCACGTGGTGCGGGCGCTGGCCAAGCGCGGCTATCGCGTGCGCGTGGCGGTGCGCCGCCCCGAGCTTGCCACCTATCTGCAGCCGCTCGGGACCGTGGCGCAGATCCAGCTCGTCCAGGCCAACGTGCGTTATCCCGACAGCGTGGCCCGCGCCGTGGAAGGCTCCGACGCGGTGGTCAATCTGGTGGGCGTGCTCGCCGAGGGCGGCCGCCAGGGCTTCGATGCGCTGCATGTGTTCGGCGCCAAGGCGATCGCCGAGGCGACGGCCGCCGCCGGCGCGCCGCTGGTGCACATCTCCGCGCTCGGCGCCGATGCCGATTCGCCGAGCGGCTACGGCCGCAGCAAGGCCGAGGGCGAGGCCGCGGTGAAGGCGGCGGCGCCGTCCGCCGTGATCTTCCGGCCCTCCGTGGCGTTCGGCCCGGAGGACACCTTCTTCAACCGCTTCGCCGGCATGGCGCAAATGTCCCCCGTGCTGCCGCTGATCGGCGGCGGGGAGACCAAATTCCAGCCGGTGTTCGTGGGCGACATCGCCCTCGCCATCCAGCTCGCGGTGGACGGCAAGGCCAAGGCCGGCACCACCTACGAGCTGGGCGGGCCCGAGGTGCGCAGCTTCCGCGAGCTGATGGAGCTGATGCTGCACGAGATCTGCGCCAAGCGCGTGCTCTTGAGCCTGCCGTTCGGCCTCGCCGACCTCATGGCGCGGCTCACCCAGTGGATCCCCGGCGCGCCGCTCACCCGCGACCAGGTGGCGATGCTGCGCACCGACAACGTGGTGTCCGAAGCCGCGGTGACCGAGGGGCGCACCCTCGCCGGGCTCGGCGTCACCCCCACCGCCCTCGCGGTGGTGCTGCCCACCTATCTCTGGCGATTCCGCAAGGCAGGACAGTTCACCCGCGTGGAGACGTGAGAGCGGGCGCGCGGCGCGCCCGCGTGCTTTTGAAGGGTTGAGACGATGGCATCGGCCCGGAATTTGGGCGCCGGGGACGACGGCGCCGGCAGCTTCAAGGTAAAGATCTGCGGCCTGAAGACCCCCGATGCGCTTCATGCGGCGCTCGATGCGGGCGCCGACCTCGTCGGCTTCGTGCATTTTCCCAGGAGCCCGCGCCACCTGGCGCTGGCGGATGCGCCGCGCCTCATCGGCGAGGCGCGGGGGCGGGCGCAGGTGGTGGCGCTGAGCGTCGATGCGGACGACGCCCTTCTCGCCGCCATCGTCGAAGCGTTCCGGCCCGACGTGCTCCAGCTCCATGGCGCCGAGACGCCGCAGCGCGTGGCCGCCGTCCGCGCCCGCTTCGGCCTGCCGGTGATGAAGGCGCTGCCGGTGGCAAGGTCCGAGGATCTCGCCCCCGTGGCCGATTATGCCGCGGTGGCGGACATGCTGCTGTTCGACGCCAAGCCGGACCCCGGCGCGCTGCTGCCCGGCGGCAACGGCCGTCCGTTCGACTGGCAGCTCCTGGCGGAGCTTGACGCCGCCTGTCCCGTCATGCTTTCCGGAGGCCTCACCCCCGAGAACGTGGCGGAGGCCCTTTCGGTCGCGCGCGTCGACGGGGTGGATGTCTCGTCGGGCGTCGAGGATGCGCCGGGCGTCAAGTCCGCCGAGAAGATCTTCGCCTTCGTGGCGGCCGCCCGGAAAGCGGCCGCGGCGCGGCGGGATCGCCCCGCGGCCGCCGTCCCATCGAAAGCCCAACCCATCGAAGGCCAAGCGTCGTGAACGTGCTCAATTCCTACCGCACCGGCCCGGACGAGGGCGGCCATTTCGGCATCCACGGCGGACGCTTCGTGGCCGAGACCCTGATGCCGCTCATCCTCAAGCTGGAGGAGGCCTATGCCGCGGCCAAGGCGGACCCGGCCTTCCAGAAGGAGATGGACGGCTATCTCGCCCATTATGTGGGCCGGCCGTCGCCGCTCTATTTCGCCGAGCGCCTCACCGAGCATCTCGGCGGCGCCAAGGTGTATCTCAAGCGCGAGGAGCTGAACCACACCGGCTCGCACAAGGTGAACAACGTGCTGGGCCAGATCCTGCTGGCCCGCCGCATGGGCAAGGGGCGGATCATCGCCGAGACCGGCGCCGGCCAGCATGGCGTCGCCACCGCCACCCTGTGCGCGCGCTTCGGCCTGAGCTGCGTGGTCTACATGGGCGCGGTGGACGTGGAGCGGCAGGCCCCCAACGTGTTCCGCATGAAGCTGCTGGGCGCCGAGGTGGTGCCGGTGACCTCCGGCTCCAAGACCCTCAAGGACGCCATGAACGAGGCGCTGCGCGACTGGGTCACCAACGTCTCCGACACCTTCTACTGCATCGGCACGGTGGCGGGGCCGCACCCCTATCCGGGCATGGTGCGCGACTTCCAGTCCATCATCGGCCGCGAGACCCGCGCCCAGATGCAGGAGATGGAGGGGCGCCTGCCCGACAGCCTCGTCGCGGCGGTGGGCGGCGGTTCCAACGCCATGGGCCTGTTCCATCCCTTCCTCGACGACCCCTCCGTGGAGATCTTCGGGGTGGAGGCGGCGGGGCGCGGCATCTCCACCGGCGAGCACGCGGCGTCCATCGCCGGCGGGCGGCCCGGGGTGCTGCACGGCAACCGCACCTACCTGCTCATGGATGACGACGGGCAGATCAAGGAAGCCCATTCCATCTCCGCCGGGCTCGATTATCCCGGCATCGGGCCGGAGCATTCCTGGCTCAACGACATCGGCCGGGTGAAATACCTCTCCTGCACCGACCAGGAGGCGCTCGACGCCTTCCAGCTCCTCACCCGCCTCGAAGGCATCATTCCGGCGCTGGAATCGGCCCATGCCGTCGCCAAGGTGGTGGAGCTGGCGCCGAAGCTGCCGAAGGATCACATCATGGTGGTCAATCTCTCCGGCCGCGGCGACAAGGACGTGCCGCAGGTGGCGGACATTCTGGGGACGACGCTATGAGGCTCGGTTCCAAGGGACGCGGTTCCAAGGGATACGCATCGGCGAGGCTCACTCCGGCCGGCGTCATCGCCGCGCTGGGGCTGGCGTGCCTCCTGTCCGGCGGGCAGGGGACGGCGCGGGCGGCGGAGGAGATGGCGGAAGGGCTTTCCCTTTCCGCCGGGGCGGTCGAGACGGATTCCTCCGGCGGGTTCATCACCGTGAACGTGAAGAACGCCTCCCAGACCACCTATGGCGAGATTGTCGTCACCTGCGCCTTCTACGGCAACGGCTCGGCGCTCGGCACCTCGTCCACCGTCCTGTTCGCGACGGTGCCCGGCGCCACCGGCTCCGATCAGGTGCGCCTGATGGGCGCCTCCGCCGCCACCTCCGCCAAGTGCCGGATCACCAGCGCCAAGTGAGCGCGGCCCCGCCTTCGCGGCGGGGCAGGAACGACTGAAGGTCGAAAAGGTCCCATGAGCACCCGCATCGATGCCCGTTTCGCCGCGCTGAAAGCGGAAGGCCGGCCCGGCCTCGTCACCTTCATCACCGCCGGCGATCCGGACGGCACCACCTCGCTGGCGCTCCTCAACGCGCTGCCGGCGGCGGGGGCGGACGTGATCGAGCTCGGCGTGCCCTTCACCGATCCCATGGCCGACGGCCCGGCGATCCAGGCGGCGGGCCTGCGCGCGCTCAAGGCCGGGCAGACGCTGGCCAAGACCCTCGCCATGGTGAAGCTGTTCCGGGGCGAGGACAACGAGACCCCTATCGTCCTGATGGGCTATTACAATCCCATCTATGTCTATGGGGTGGACCGCTTCCTGGAGGATGCCAAGGCCGCCGGGGTGGACGGGCTCATCATCGTCGATCTGCCGCCGGAGGAGGACAAGGAATTGTGCCTGCCGGCGCTGGCGGCGGGCATCGATTTCATCCGCCTTGCGACGCCCACCACCGACGACGCGCGCCTGCCCACGGTGCTGAAGCATACGGCGGGCTTCGTCTATTACGTCTCCATCACCGGCATCACCGGCGCGGCCACCCCCGACGCCGACCTGGTGCGCGGCGCGGTGGCCCGCATCAAGGGCCACACGCCTCTGCCCGTGGCGGTGGGCTTCGGCGTGAAGACCCCCGAGCAGGCGGCCGCCATCGCCGCCGGGGCGGATGCGGTGGTGGTGGGTTCGGCCCTGGTGGAGGTGGTGCGCCACACCCTCGACGAAAAGGGCCATGCCACCGCGAACACCGTTCCGGCGGTCACCGCCCTGGTGGAGCGGCTCGCCGAGGCGGTGCGCGCGGTGCGGCGGCAGGCAGCCGAATAGGCGGTGCGTGCCATCCGTCTCTGAGACCGACCGCGACGGCCGTTCGATGCGGTGGTAGATTTGCTGGCACCAGTGCCGCGCGGCGCGGCGCCGCCGGGCACGCGGGGTGTGCGGGCCATGGGTTCGCCCAACCACGGGAGCGATGCCATGACGCTGGCAGATTATGCGTGGCTCGCCTTCGCGGCCTATGGCGTCCACGTCATGGAAGAATATCAGCTCGACTGGCGGACCTGGGCGCGCGCCGTCATCCGCCTGCCGGTGGAATGGGGGGATTTCCTCGCCGCCAATGCCGCCGCTCTGGTGCTGGGGCTCGCCCAGGCGGAACTGGCGGAGCGGGCCCCGCTCGCCCCGCTAAGCTTCGCCGCGCTGATGCTCATCAATGCCACCTTCTTCCATGTGGCGCCGGTGATCTGGACCCGCGGGCGCTTTTCGCCGGGGCTGATCACCGCGCTGATCCTGTTCTATCCCATCGGCATCGGCGTGTTTCTGAGCGCTGCTGCCGCGGGAGAGCTGACGGTGGCGCGCGGGTTGGCCGCATTCGGCATCGCTGCCCTGCTCATGGCCTCGCCGATCGCCTTCCTGCATCTGCGGCAGATGGCCTATTTCCGCCAGGCGCCCTGACGGAACGCTGTCACGCCGCACTTTCGCCGCGCTCCCCTTAGCATTAGATGGGGGGCGTGGAACGCTCGGGGGCGCGTCTGCGCTGCGTCCCCCGACACCGGAGACCGAGCCCGTGAACTGGATTTCCAACGTCGTCCGCCCGAAGATCCGCGATTTCCTGGCGCGCCGGGAGGTCCCGGAGAATCTCTGGGTGAAGTGCCCGGAGACGGGCCAGATGGTGTTCCACAAGGATCTGGAGGCGAACCTCTTCGTCATCCCGGCCTCGGGCTTCCACATGCGCCTCGACGCCGTGCGCCGCCTCAAGGCCACCTTCGACAACGAGGTCTATGAGGAGGTGCCGCTGCCCGAGGTGGCGACCGACCCGCTCAAGTTCCGCGACGAGCGCCGCTATATCGACCGCCTGAAGGACGCCCGCGCCAAGACCGG
Source organism: Xanthobacter autotrophicus (assembly GCA_017849325.1). Taxonomy (GTDB): domain Bacteria; phylum Pseudomonadota; class Alphaproteobacteria; order Rhizobiales; family Xanthobacteraceae; genus Xanthobacter; species Xanthobacter autotrophicus_B. Next base: position 13,150 of record JAFIHR010000323.1, read on the forward strand.
CTTCCAGGACGCCGTGAAGGTGGCGACCGGCCTGCTGGAAGAGCTTCCGGTCACCATCGCGGTGCAGGATTTCGGCTTCATGGGCGGCTCGCTGGGCATGGCCGCAGGCGAGGCGGTGGTGACCGGCCTCCAGACCGCGGCGGAGAAGGGCACGCCCTTCATCATGTTCGCCGCCTCGGGCGGGGCGCGCATGCAGGAGGGCATCCTCTCCCTCATGCAGATGCCGCGCACCACGGCCGCCATCCAGCAGCTGCGCGAGGCGAAGAAGCCCTACATCGTGGTGCTCACCAACCCGACCACGGGCGGAGTGACCGCCTCCTACGCCATGCTGGGCGACGTGCAGATCGCCGAGCCGGGCGCGCTCATCGGCTTCGCCGGCCCGCGGGTGATCGAGCAGACCATCCGCGAGAAGCTGCCCGACGGCTTCCAGCGCGCCGAATATCTCTACGAGCACGGCATGCTGGACATGGTGGTGCATCGCCACCAGATGCGTGAAACCCTGGCCCGGCTGTGCCGCCTTCTGGTCAAGGCGCCGGCCGTGCCCCCCAAGGCCCTCCTGCCGCGCCCCGCCGCGGCCTGAGGCTCCGGCCTCGCTCCTTGGGGGAGGGGCGGGCGGAGGTGAGATCGAGACCGAGATGGCCCTGCCCCTGTCCGCCACCGGCCCCGGCCGGATCCTGGAGCGCCTCGCCGCGCTCCACCCGAAGAAGATCGACCTCTCGCTTTCCCGCATGGAACGGCTGATGGCCGCCCTCGGCCATCCGGAGCGGCGCCTGCCGCCGGTCATCCACGTGGCGGGCACCAACGGGAAGGGCTCCACCATCGCCTTCATGCGCGCCATGCTGGAGGCGGCGGGGCGGTCCGTGCATGTCTATACCTCGCCCCATCTGGTGCGCTTCAACGAGCGCATCCGCGTCGCTGGGCGGCTCGTCACCGACGACGCGCTGTCCGACGCCCTCGACCGGGTGGAGGCGGCCAATGACGGCGGTCCCATCACCTTCTTCGAGGTCACCACGGCGGTGGCGCTGCACCTGTTCTGCGAGCATCCGGCCGATGCGGTGCTGCTGGAGGTGGGCCTCGGCGGCCGGCTCGACGCCACCAATGTGGTGGAGCAGCCGGCGGCGAGCGTCATCTGCCCCGTCTCCATCGACCATGTGGATTATCTCGGCCCCACCGTGGCGGACATCGCCGGGGAGAAGGCCGGCATCATCAAGCGCCGGATGCCGGCGGTGGTGGGCGCCCAGCCGCCGGAGGCCCTCGCGGTGATCGAGCGGGCGGCGGCCCGCGCGCTCGCCCCGCTCCACGTGCGCGGCGAGCACTGGCATGTGCACGGGGAGGCGGGCCGGCTGGTCTATACCGACGAGGACGGCCTGCTCGATCTGCCGCGCCCGCGCCTCATGGGGCCGCACCAGCTCGACAACGCGGGCCTCGCCGTGGCGGCGCTCCGCGCGGGCCTGCGCCCGCTGGTGCCTTCGACGGCCTATGAGGACGGGATCCAGCAGGCCGACTGGCCGGCGCGGCTGCAGCGCCTGTCCTCCGGCGCCCTGTTCGCCCGCGCTCCGGACGGCGCCGAGCTGTGGCTCGACGGCGGGCACAATGCGGCCGGCGGCGCCGCCCTCGCCCATGCCATGTGCGAACTCGAGGAGCGCTATTCGCGCCCGCTGGTGCTGATCATCGGCATGCTGGGCACCAAGGATGTGGCGGGCTTCCTCGCCCCCTTCGCCGGCCTCGTGCGCGCCGCGGTGGCGGTGCCGGTGCCCGGCGATCACCATGGCCGCCCGCCGGAGGACGTGGCCGAGGCGGCACGCACGCTCGGGCTCGCCTGCACGGTGGCGCCCGACGTCGGTGCGGCCCTCGAAGGGCTCGCCGCCCATCCCATGGACCCGCCGCCGCGGGTGCTCATCGCCGGCTCGCTGCACCTCGCCGGCGCGGTGCTCGACGCCAACGGCACCCCGATCACGTGAGACGCAGGGCCGGGCTGCCCTTGAAATGATTTATCTTCGGCCCAAATCCGCTTAAGAGCGGGGTCAGAAAATTTCGCAGATGCCCGCTGCGACGCACAAAAGGTAAAGCACCCATGCCGCAATATCGCTCCTACACCTCCACCCACGGACGCAACATGGCTGGCGCCCGCGGCCTGTGGCGGGCCACGGGCATGAAGGACGGCGACTTCGGCAAGCCCATCATCGCGGTGGTGAATTCCTTCACCCAGTTCGTGCCCGGCCACGTGCACCTGAAGGATCTCGGCCAGCTCGTCGCGCGCGAGATCGAGAAGGCCGGCGGCGTCGCCAAGGAATTCAACACCATCGCGGTGGATGACGGCATCGCCATGGGGCACGACGGCATGCTCTATTCCCTGCCGTCGCGCGAGATCATCGCCGACAGCGTGGAATACATGGTGAACGCCCACTGCGCCGACGCCATGGTGTGCATCTCCAATTGCGACAAGATCACCCCCGGCATGCTGATGGCCGCCATGCGGCTCAACATCCCGGCGGTCTTCGTCTCGGGCGGGCCCATGGAGGCGGGCAAGGTGCTGCTCTCCACCGGCGAGAAGAAGGTGGACCTCATCGACGCCATGATCGCCGCCGCCGACGACAAGGTGACCGACGCCGACGTGCAGGTGATGGAGCGCTCCGCCTGCCCCACCTGCGGCTCCTGCTCCGGCATGTTCACCGCCAATTCCATGAACTGCCTCACCGAGGCCCTGGGCCTCGCGCTGCCGGGCAACGGCTCGACTCTCGCCACCCATGCCGACCGCGAGCGGCTGTTCGTGGAGGCCGGCCACCTGATCGTGGATCTCGCCCGGCGCTATTACGAGCAGGACGATGCCAGCGTGCTGCCGCGCGCCATCGCCTCGTTCAAGGCGTTCGAGAACGCCATGACGCTGGACATCTCCATGGGCGGCTCCACCAACACGGTGCTGCACCTGCTCGCCGCCGCCAACGAGGGCGAGGTGCCCTTCACCATGACCGACATCGACCGGCTGTCGCGCAAGGTGCCGGTGCTGTGCAAGGTGGCCCCGGCGGTGGCGAACATCCACATGGAGGACGTGCACCGGGCCGGCGGCATCATGGCCATCCTGGGCGAGCTGGACCGTGGCGGGCTGATCCACACGGACCTGCCCACGGTGCACGCGCCGACCCTGGCCGATGCGCTCAACCGCTGGGACGTGCGCCGCTCCAACAGCGAGAGCGTCGCCACCTTCTATCGCGCTGCGCCGGGCGGGGTGCCGACACAGGTGGCCTTCAGCCAGTCGCGCCGCTACGACGACCTCGACCTCGACCGCGAGGCGGGCGTGGTGCGCGACGTGGCCCATGCTTATTCCAAGGACGGCGGCCTTGCGGTGCTGTTCGGCAACATCGCCGAGGAGGGCTGCATCGTGAAGACCGCGGGCGTGGACGAGAGCATCCTCGTCTTCAAGGGCCCGGCGCGCATCTTCGAGAGCCAGGACGCGGCGGTGGAGGCCATCCTCTCGCCCGGCAGGATCAAGCCCGGTGACGTGGTGCTGATCCGCTACGAGGGTCCGCGCGGCGGCCCGGGCATGCAGGAAATGCTCTATCCCACCTCCTACCTGAAGTCGAAGGGCCTCGGGAAGGCGTGCGCCCTCGTCACCGACGGGCGCTTCTCCGGCGGCTCCTCTGGCCTGTCCATCGGCCATGTCTCGCCCGAGGCGGCGGAGGGCGGGGCCATCGGCCTGGTGGAGGAGGGGGACATCATCGAGATCGACATCCCCAACCGCTCCATCCGTGTGGCCGTCTCCGACGAGGAGCTGGCGCGCCGCCAGGCCGAGATGCTGGAGAAGGGTGAATTCGCCTGGAAGCCGGAAAACCGCAAGCGCGTGGTCTCCCAGGCGCTGCAGGCTTATGCGGCGCTCACCACCTCCGCCTCGCGCGGCGCGGTGCGCGACATCAAGAGCCTGAAGCGCTGAGGCGGGCTTCTTCTTTGGCGTGGGCGAGGGGCGCCGGTTGCGCGCTTCCCGCTCCGGCCGGGTGCCATCGACAGGGGCCCGGCGCTTCGCTAGAAGTCGCGTTTCCGCCCGAAAACTTCGTCCAAGACCGAAACGTGAGCGATGAACATCCGCCTGCACCAGGGTGACCTGCCCGCCGATTTCGTGGCCTCGCCCATCGTCGCCATCGACACCGAGACCATGGGCCTCAACCCGTTCCGCGACCGGCTCTGCCTCGTTCAGCTTTCCAATGGCGACGGCACCGCGGATCTGGTGCAGATCCCGCAGGGCGCCAATGCGCAGACCGCGCCGCATCTGGTGCGCATGCTGGCCGATCCGGCGGTGACCAAGCTGTTCCATTTCGGCCGCTTCGACATCGCCGTGCTGCAGCACACCTTCCGGGTGATGCCCCAGCCGGTGTGGTGCACCAAGATCGCCTCGCGTCTGGTGCGCACCTATACCGACCGGCACGGCCTGAAGGATCTGGTGCGCGAGCTTCTGGGCGTGGAGATCTCCAAGCAGCAGCAGAGCTCGGACTGGGGCTCGCCGACGCTCACCGATGCCCAGCTCTCCTATGCCGCCTCCGACGTGCTCTACCTGCACGCCTTGAAGGCGAAGCTGGAGGAGATGCTGGCGCGGGAAGGGCGCGCGGCGCTCGCCTCCGCCTGCTTCGCCTTCCTGCCGGCGCGGGCGGCGCTCGACCTTTCGGGCTGGGCGGAAGAGGATATTTTCGCCCACAGCTAACGCGGGTAAAGTCACCATTCATTTACCATCGGTGGGGGGACACTTGCGCGCCGCCGCCGTTTCAGACAATTTGCGCTCGGCGCGTGGGGCGACGCGTCGCGTCGCGGCACCCGGATATGGGGCTAGGGCGCAGCCCCGTTCCCGGAAAAGGGTCATGAACCGACACGTGCCGCCACACGACCTGGAACCTGACGAAGCGTTGAGCTTCCTCCCCTCCCGACCTGCGCCGGATTTCAAGACGGCGGCGCGGCACAGCGCCCGTGTGCGCTGGATCAAGCGGCTCCTGCCGGCGGTCATCGCGCTGGCCCTGCTGGTGATCGCGGGGGCGTCCTTCGTGTCGCAGATGGAGGTGAAGCTCGCCTTGCCGTTCGATCTCGGCCGGCTCACCCTCAACGGCTCGCGCCTCACCATGGAGCTGCCGAAGCTGTCCGGCTTCACCGATGACAACCGCGGCTATTCGGTCAACGCCAAGGTGGCGGTGCAGGACGTCACGCATCCCGATCTGGTGGAGCTGTCCGACATCGAGGCGCGCCTGGAGCTGGCGGACAAGGGCTGGGCCGCGCTGCAGGCGACCAAGGGCACCATCGACACCAAGACCCAGTTCGTGAAGCTCACCGAGGGGGTGGAG
>JAFIHR010000050.1 GCA_017849325.1 Xanthobacter autotrophicus
CTATTCCCAGCACGTCACCTGCGGGCACAATGTCGCGTGCCCCTCCCATGCGCCGATCCCCGTGACGGTGAAGGCGGGCCAGACGGTGCGGGGGATCAATCCCACGGACTGGTACAATCGCTGAGCGCGTGCCGGCCGCCCCGGGTTGCAGGCGGCCGGCCGCGTTCTCCGACCGGAGGACGCGCTGCGCCTGCCGGTCAGGCGGCGAGGGAGTCCAGGGCCTCGATGGTCCTGAGCGCGGCGTCGAATTCCCCCGCCGCAGCCTCCGCGGCGCCGTTGGTGGCCTCGGCGGTGATGATCTCCACCTGCTCGAAGCCGATGAAGCGCAGCAGTTGCTCGAGGTAGGGCTTCAGATGGTCGAGCCCGGCCAGCATGCCGCCGGGCTTGTAGCTCGCCGCCCCATAGGCGATGGCGACGAACGCGGGCTTGCCGGTGACGAGGCCGCGGAACGTCGTCCCGTCATAGGCCACCGTGCGATGGATGCGCACCACGTGATCAATCCAGGCCTTCAGCGCGGACGGCGGGCCGAAATTGTACATCGGGCTGGTGATCAGCACCGCGTCCGCCGCCTCCAATTCGCCGATGAGCCGGTCGGACAGGGCGACCGCATCGGTGAGCGCCGCGCTGCGCTCCTCGGCCGGGGTGTAGTAGGCGGCAATGGTGGTGGCGGAGATGTGCGGCAGGGGCTCCGCCGCAAGGTCGCGCCGCACCACGCCGGCGCCGGGCATCCGGGCGCGCCAGCGCGCCTCCAGGGCATCGCCCAGGAGACGGGAGCGCGAGCCCTCGATGCGGGCGCTGGAATCGATGCGAAGCAGGGTCTTCATGCCAGGACCTCCAGGAAGGACGAGCGTGGGATCAGCAGGGGACCGCCGGAGTGACGGTCGCGTCGCCCGGACCATCACTCGTGCCCATGGCGTCGAAAAATGGCCGCGCGGCCAGTTCAGTCGTGCAATATTCACATGAATGAGGACTGTCACACGGAGCGCCCATGGATCTCGCCCAGCTGCGGCTGTTCGTGCGCGCCGCCGAGCGCGGCAGCTTCGCCGCCGCCGCGCGCGACCTCGACATGGATGCCTCCGCGGTCTCGCGCGCCGTGGCCGCGCTGGAGGCGGAGCTGGGCACCCGGCTCCTGCAGCGCACCACCCGCACCATGGCGCTGACCGAGGCGGGACAGGCCTATCTCGCCCGCATCGGTCCCATCCTCGACGAACTCGACCGGGCGCGCGACGAGGTGGCCGCCGCCGGCGCCGAGCCTGTGGGCACGCTGCGCCTCACCACCTCCGTCGCCTTCGGCGCCGCCTGCCTGATGCCCCTCGTGCCGGAGATGCGGGCGCGCTTCCCCCGGCTCAAGCTCGAACTGCTGATCTCCGACAGCAACCTCGACCTCGCGACCGAGCGCATCGACATCGCGCTGCGCCTCGCGCCCGAGCCCCGGGCGGATCTCATCGGCGTGCGCCTGTTCGCGACCCGCTACCGGGTGGTCGCAAGCCCCGGCTATCTCGCCCGCGAGGGCACCCCCGCAACCCCCGGCGCGGTGCGCGATCGCCCCGCTATCGTGTTCGCCCTGCCGGAGTTCCGCTCGCGCTGGCTGTTCCGCCGGGAGGGGGAGATCGAGGACGTGCCGGTTGCGGCGGGCCTCGCCATTTCCAGCGGCCTCGCCATCCGCCAGGCGGCGCAGGACGGGCTCGGCCTCGCCCTGCTGCCCGATTGGCTGGTGGGCGGTGATCTCGCCGCCGGCGCGCTGGTGGATGTCTTTCCCGAGCATGAGGTGACCGCCACCTCGTTCGACACCGCCGCCTGGCTGCTCTACGCCAGCCGGCAGTACCTGCCGCGCAAGGTGCGGCTGATGATCGACTTCCTGCGCGAGCGCCTCACCGGCCCCGCGGCGCCGGCGCCGCGACGGAAACCGGAAGGGCCGCGAGGCGGCTCCTGAGGCCCGGCACCACGAGGTCGAGGAAGGCGCGCAGCTTCGCCGCAGGAAGGCGCGCCTCGGGGTAGACCACCTGCACCGGCAGCGGCGGCCCTTCGAACTCCTCCAGCAGCAGGACGAGCCGGCCCGCCGCCACCTCCTCCTCCACCTGGTAGGACAGGACGCGGGTGATGCCGCGCCCGCGCGCCGCCGCGTCGATGGCGGCCCCGGCGCCGTTGACGATGTAGTGCGGCGCGACGGTCACCTGACGGCGCGCCCCGCCGGACGGCCCCGGCGCGAAGCTCCAGCTCGCGGTCTCGGTGATCTGGGAGAAGGACACCACGCGGTGGCCGGCAAGGTCCGCCGGAACCTGCGGCGTGCCGCGCGCGTCGAGATAGGCGGGGCTCGCGCACACCACGCGCCGCACCTGCCCCACCCGGGTGGCGAGCAGGCTGGAATCCGGCAGGTGGCCGATGCGCACCGCCGCATCGTGTCCCTCGTCGATCAGGCTCACCACGCGATCGACCAGCAGCAGCCGGGCCTCCAGCGTGGGGTGGGCCTCCAGCAGCTCTTCCACCAGCGGCCCCACGTGCAGCCGCCCGAAGGTGACCGGAGCGGTCACCGAAAGCAGGCCGCGCGGCTCGGTGCGCTCCCCGGCGGCGAGCAGGTCGGCCGCCGCGAGGTCGGCCAGGATGGTGCGGCAGGAGGCGAGGTAGCGCTCTCCCGCCGGCGTGAGGTGCAGCGCCCGCGTGGTGCGGTGGAGCAGGCGCGTGCCGAGCCGCTCCTCCAGCAGCGCCACCGCCCGGGTGATGGCCGCCGGCGAGCGGCCGAGGCGCCGCGCCGCGCGGGCGAGGCTGCCCTCGTCGAGGGCGGTGACGAAGGCCGACATCGCCTCGATGCGGTCCATCCGCGCCTCCATTATTACGCTGAATGAAACAATAGGTTTCAAACTCTAGTCATTCTGCGCAATTCCGGGAAGCCCTAGCCTGTCCCTGCCGCC
>JAFIHR010000324.1 GCA_017849325.1 Xanthobacter autotrophicus
GTCGCGCAGATAGGCGCTGCCGTAGGGCCCATCCAGCGGGACGACGGCGCCGAGCTGCAGGGCGTCGAACATGGCCGTGCTGCCCCTGCCGCCGGGCACCTTGCGGATGATGAAGGACCACTCGCCCGCCGCGTTGGGGCCGTTGGACATGGAATAGGCACGCGGCCCCTCGACCCCCGGCGGATGGAAGATGGCGTACTGGCCGGGCAGGAAGACCGCCGGCCCGTTGGCCTGGAACACCAGCTCCGCCATGCCGGGCGCGATCTCGCGACGCCGCGTGAGCAGGGCCTGCCGCCGCTGCGGGGGCACCCTTGGGCGGTACTCGTCGGCGCAGCGCACCTTGATGACGCAATCGCTGAGGGGGCGCGACTGGCAGGCGAGGCGCCGGCCGCGTCGCCGCTCGCGCTCGGAGAGGCCGGGCGCGTCGGGCCAGAGGGTCTCCATCTCGCCCGACACCAGCTCGAACCGGCAGCTGCCGCAGCCGCCGACTCCGCACTCGTAGGGAAAGCCCGTGCCGGCGCGCAGGGCGCCGCGCAGCAGGCTGTCCTCGTCGGCGGAGACGTCGAACACGTCTCCGCCCTCGATCGCGATGCGATGCTTCATGGCGCGCGGCCCGTCACAGGCCATAGCTCTGGCGCAGTGCCGCGGCGGCGTCCCTTGCGCCCTGCGCCGCATTGGGGACATCCGGAAGATGCGCCGCGAAGGCGTCGATGGCGGCATCGCCGAGCGGCGCCCATTTGGCGATCCAGCGGCCGAGCGCGTCGCCATTGCCCTCGCGCGCCACGGCGAACCGGACCAGCGCGCCGGTCCAGCGGCGGGCGCGGTCGGCATCCACAAGCTGGGCGTCGGTCAAAAGGCCGAGCAGCGTATCGCCATTGTGGCGCGCCGCCTGGCCGAGGGCGCGCAGCACCGTCTCCTCCACCGCCGGCCGGGCGATGAGGTTCAGCGCCACGAAGCTCTCGCCCCAGTCATAGGCGACGAGCGCCTTCTCCACGAGTTCGCGGAAGCCCTGCCAGGCGGGGTCATTCTCCCAGATCGCGCGCTCGCCGGCGCCGAAGCCGATGTCCTCGAAGCTCTTCGCCAGCTCCCGCGTGCGGTAGGCGGTGTGGGTGAGCCAGCGCAGGGTGTCGGCGGTCTGGTAGGTGGCGCAGTTGGAGATGGTGGAGGCCGGCGCCATCTGGCTGAGGTAGGCCGAGCCCATCTGCAGCGCGTGGATCAGGTAGCGCCCGGGCGTGTAGAGCCGCGCGAGCTGGCGCGCCCAGGCGGGATCGAGCATGGCATCGTGGCCGCGGGCGGAGAACTGGTCGAACAGGCCGTAGACATAGTTCTCCTGCCCGTCCTGCAGCATGTTGTAGGTGCGATAGACGATCTCGTCCGGATCGCGGAAGCCGTTCCAGTCGTCATGCGTGAGCGGGCTGGCGTTGCGGTTGGTCTTGAACCACTGCGCCATGGGGAAGGTGGAGTCGAGCTCGAACGGCGCGTCCGGGCGGTCGGTGGTGTAGTGCAGGTTGGTGGAGACGATCTCGTATTCGCTCGGCTTGCGGCGGCGCGCGGCAAGATGGCTCCAGGTCTTCAGCGGCTGGAGAACGGCAGGCTGGGTCATTGGGCGTTTCCTTGATTTTTGTTCTGAAGCTTTCAGAGGGTCTTTTCGTAGTAGAAGCGGACGTAGTCGTCGGTGGTCTCGATCCGCCCGGCGAACGAGCCGAGGCTGACCTCCAGCTCGGACATGCGGAACGGCCGCCCCAGCGCCCGCTCCAGTGTCTCGCGGCGCAGGATCAGTTCGCCGTCGGTGTCGATGCGCACGTAGGCGATCTTGTCGTCGACGCGGATCTCCTTGCCGGGATTGTCCTCCTCCGCCGCCTCGATGACGCCCTGGGTGAGCGGGCCGGCGCGCAGGATCGGGCCCACGCGGTTGTTGCGATAGCCGTCGGCGGCCTTGTCGGTGCTCATGGTTTCCTCCGGAATTCTGCTTGTTATGAGTGCGCGAAGAGGGGGGTGACCCCCTCCACGTCGATCAGCACGAGGTCGCCTTCGACCTTCACGGGGTATTCCGCGAGACGGCAGTCGGACGGGTTGAGCCCGGCGCCGGTTGCGGCATCGAAGGTCCATTGGTGGGCGCGGCACATGATGACGCGCCCGTCGAACTTGCCTTCGGACAGGGGAATGTCCTGGTGCGGGCAGATGCCCTGGAAGGCGCGGACCTCGCCGCCCTCGGGCCAGACCAGGAGGATGATCCGGCCCTCGACCTCGACCTCGGTCATGTCGCCTTCCCAGAGATCATCGAGGGTTGCGGCCTTTTGGAAGCTCATGGTCCCTCACGCGTCGCAGAAGATGAATTCGAGGGTTTCCATGGGCCTGATGTCGGTCTCGCCGAGCCGGCCGTCGCGCGGATAGAAATCGTCCGCGCCCTGCCGGCGCACCCGGATCACCTTGCCCGGCTGGGGCGCGACCCGGCGGTTGACGGAGTGGTGGGCCGCCGCGGCGGCCACCTCGTCCATGGTGTTGTCGGTGTCCACGGGCAGGAGGAGCAGCACGAAGTCATGCTGGAAGTTGGACACAACAGGAAACAGGGCCATGTTCGGCTCCTTTGAAAGGTCAAACGGAAGAATTCGGGTGAGGGCGGCCGAGGATTACTCGGCGGCCTCGCGCTGCGGCCGGCAGGCCTCGACCCAGGCGTAGCCATGGGCGTCGTCGCCGATCTCGCCGGGGGCAAGGCTCATGTAGGCGAGCGCGCCCATGAGGTCCGGCGGCTGGATCTGGCCGGCGAGGAAGCGATCGACGAGGGTCATGTGATCGCGGTAGCGCGTCGGCTCCTGCTCGAACACCCAGCGGTCGATCTCCGAGTTGAAGTGATAGAGCCGGCCCTCGTACTCCAGCGGATAATCCTTCACGTTCCAGCCGTCGCCGGGCACGGCGCAGATCGGGATCTGGCTCATGTTGCAGACGATGGGCAGGGTCTCCGGCAGGGTCAGGTCCTGCCGGCCGTTGAGGAGGTTCTCAGTGATCACGTCCCAGGCCTTGCCGAAGCTGGCGTTCCAGCCGGGATACTTCTCCTCCAGCCAGTCGCGATCGGCGGGGGTGACGCCGGCGGCGGGGTTCCACCACAGGGTCGGGCGCCAGAACCACAGGCCCATCTGGTAGGCGTGGTGCTGATAGTCGAACTCGGCGATCATCTTGTCCCAATACCAGGGCAGGTCGAGGCCGAGATCGATCAGCGAGCGCTCGAACTGGCCGACGATCCACTCCAGCATGAATTCCTTGAACGACTGCTTCCGGTGCGCCAGCGGCGTGTTGTAGTCCATGGACGGGCCGGTCAGGATGCAGAAGATCCGCCAGGCGCGGGCGATGGCGATGTCCACCAGCTTCTGCGCCTCCGCCTTGCGGCCGTTGGCGATGAGCACCTGGAGGGCCGGCCCGCCGATCTGGGCGTGGCGGGATTCATCGGTCTGGATGGAGGAGATCAGGCTCGCGAACGTAAAGTCGCCGGCTTCGGCCGCATCGGCGGCGAGGCCGAGGAACTGCATGTTGGTGAAGCCGGTCTCGAAGGCGAAGGTCAGCATCACCGCGATCTCGGTGGCCGAGCGCGCCATGAACAGGTCGTCGAAGGCGTGGCGTGCCGCGATGGCCGCCCATTCGTTGGAATGATACGCCTTGTGCGCCCAGTCGAACTGGCGGTCCTTCGGGCAGTATTCGTGCGGGAAATAGAGCTGGATCTGGGCGTGCCGGTTCTCGTCCAGCATGCCGAAGGTCGCCATGTTGCGCATGCCCGGCGCGCGGCCGAAGCGGCACATGCGGGCCTCCGCGCTCATGGCGGCGTATTCGCCCAGCGCGATGGCGCCGTA
>JAFIHR010000051.1 GCA_017849325.1 Xanthobacter autotrophicus
GCCGAAGGCTGCCCGTTCCACGCGCCGACCTTCACCCAGCCGCGCACCACGTTGGAATAGGTCATGTTCCGCCCGCCATTCTCGCCGCGGCCGATGGGCACGTCCTTGGTGCGGGCGACGGGACAGGCCCACACCTCCGCATCCACCGGCTCGGACGCATCGGGAAGCCCGGCGATCCTCAGCTCGACGTCGCCGCCGCTGCGTTGCGCGGTGAGCTGGACGCGCGGCGTCCCCGGCTGGCTCCGGCTGGACAGGATGGCACGCTGGACCGCCGCCCGGTCGCTGCCCTTCACCGCCGCGGTACCGTTCACCACCACCTGGGGGGTGAATACCTTGCGGTCGGGCCGCTGCGCCGCGTACGCCCGCTGCCGCAGCGAATGGCCGTGCAGTGCGAGGGTGTCCTTCCAGCCGATGTAATCCCAGTAATCCACAGGCAGCGTCAAGGCGATGACGGTGGGATCCTTGCTGAGCTCGGTGAGAAGGGAATCGGCCGGTGGGCAGGAGGCGCAGCCCTGGCTCGTGAACAGCTCCACGACGGCCTTGGGTCGCTCCTCGGCGCTGGCCGGACCAGCGGCGATGGCGAGGGCGAGCACGAGGGCGGTGGAGCGCAAATTCATCACGGCAAAGGCGGCTGTTCATCCAATGTATAATGCAGACGACATAGCCGACGCTGCTGGGCGGCACCAGTCACAATGGGGTGTCGCTCACGCTCCGGCGGGGTGGCCGGAAGGGAAGGCGCCCCCTGCGAAGGTGCCGGTAATCCGCCCCGCGCGAGGCCCCTCTGCCAGTCCTGATCCCGCCGACCGGCGGAAAATGAACATGCCGGCCCGCGAGGCGAGCCGGCATGTTTCGTTCGTCAGTTCCGGTCCGCTCTTGCTGGCGCCCGGCCGCGATGCGGTCGGGCAGCCAGGAAGCCAAGAAGCGGTGTCCGATCAGGCCGCGAGCGAGCGCAGCACGTAGGGCAGGATGCCGCCGGAGCGGAAGTAGTCGAGCTCATCCAGCGTATCGATGCGGCAGATGAGGTCCACATTCTTCACGGTGCCGTCGGCGAAGGCGATCTCGGCGGTGAGCGTCTGGCGGGGCTTCAGATCCCCCTCGATGCCCTTCAGGGTGACGATCTCGTCGCCCTTGATGCCGAGGGTCTGCCAGCTCTCGCCGTCCTTGAACACCAGCGGCACGATGCCCATGCCCACCAGGTTCGAGCGGTGGATGCGCTCGAACGATTGGGAGATCACGGCGCGCACGCCGAGCAGCTTGGTGCCCTTCGCCGCCCAGTCGCGCGACGAGCCGGTGCCGTATTCCTTGCCGGCGAACACCACCAGCGGCACGCCCTCGGCGCGGTACTTCATGGCCGCGTCGTAGATCGGCAGCTGCTCGCCGTCCGGGTAGTGGATGGTCACGCCGCCTTCCACGCCCGGCACCATCTGGTTCTTGATGCGGATGTTGGCGAAGGTGCCGCGCATCATCACTTCATGATTGCCGCGGCGGGTGCCGTACTGGTTGAAGTCCACCGGGCGCACCTGATGCTCGATCAGATACTGGCCCGCCGGGGACGCCTGCTTGATGGAGCCGGCCGGCGAGATGTGGTCGGTGGTGATGGAATCGAGGAACAGGCCGAGGATGCGGGCGTCGATGATGTCCGTGATCGGATCGGGCTGCTTTGACATGCCGACGAAATAGGGCGGGTTCTGGACATAGGTGGAGCCATTGTCCCAGGCATAGGTCTGGCCCGTGGGGACCTCGATCTTCTGCCAGTTGTCATCGCCCTTGAACACGTCCGAATACTTCTCCTTGAACATCTTCTTGGTGATGTTCTCGCGGATGTACTCGGCGATCTCCTTGTTGGACGGCCAGATGTCCTTCAGGTACACCGGCTTGCCGTCCTTGTCCTCGCCCAGCGGCTCGGAGGTGAGGTCCACCTGCAGCGAGCCGGCCAGCGCATAGGCCACCACCAGCGGCGGGGAGGCGAGGTAGTTGGCCTTCACGTCGGGGTTCACGCGGCCTTCGAAGTTGCGATTGCCGGAGATCACGGCGCTGGCGACGAGGTCACTGGAATTGATAGCGCCGGACACCGGCTCCGGCAGCGGGCCGGAATTGCCGATGCAGGTGGTGCAGCCGAAACCGACCAGGTTGAAGCCCAGCTTGTCGAGATATTCCTGGAGGCCCGACGCCTTCAGATAGCCTTCGACCACCTGCGAGCCCGGTGCCAGGGAGGTCTTCACCCACGGCTTGGACTTGAGCCCTTTCTTCGCCGCGGCCTTGGCGAGCAGGCCGGCGGCGATCAGCACCGAGGGGTTGGAGGTGTTGGTGCAGGAGGTGATGGCGGCGATCACCACGTCACCATGGCCCACCGTGTAGTCGGTGCCGGCCACCGGGACGCGCTTGTCGGCCTCGCCGGGCTTCTTGAACTCGCCCTCGAGGGCGGCGAGGAAGCCGGACTTGGCGTCGGAGAGCAGCACGCGGTCCTGCGGGCGCTTGGGACCGGCCAGCGACGGCAGAACGCTGTCGAGGTCGAGCTCGAGCGAGTCGGTGAAGACCGGATCGGGCGTGTCCTTCTTGCGCCACATGCCCTGGGCCTTGGAGTACTTCTCCACCAGCTTCACGCGGCTTTCCTTGCGGCCGGTTTCCTCCAGATAGTCGATGGTCTCGCTGTCCACCGGGAAGAAGCCGCAGGTCGCGCCGTATTCCGGCGCCATGTTGGCGATGGTCGCGCGGTCGGCGAGCGACAGGTGCTCGAGGCCGGGGCCGTAGAATTCCACGAACTTGCCCACCACGCCCTTCTTGCGCAGCATCTGGGTGACGGTGAGCACGAGGTCGGTGGCGGTGATGCCTTCCTTCAGCTTGCCGGAGAGCTTGAAGCCGATCACCTCGGGGATGAGCATGGAGATGGGCTGGCCCAGCATGGCCGCCTCCGCCTCGATGCCGCCCACGCCCCAGCCGAGCACGCCGAGGCCGTTCACCATGGTGGTGTGCGAATCGGTGCCCACCAGGGTATCGGGGTAGGCCACCTCGACCTTCTTGCCGTCGATCTCTTCCTTGCGGGTCCAGACCGTCTGGGCGAGGTATTCAACGTTCACCTGGTGGCAGATGCCGGTGCCGGGGGGCACCACGCGGAAGTTGTCGAACGCGTTCTGGCCCCACTTCAGGAAGCGATAGCGCTCCTGGTTCTGCTTGTATTCCTCGGCAACGTTCTTCTTCAGGGCGTTGTCGGAGCCGAAATAATTCACGATCACCGAATGGTCGATGACGAGGTCCACCGGCACCAGCGGATTGATGCGGGCCGGATCGCCGCCGAGCGCGACCATGGCGTCGCGCATGGCGGCGAGGTCGACCACCGCCGGCACGCCGGTGAAGTCCTGCATCAGCACGCGGGCGGGGCGATAGGCGATCTCTTTTTCCGCCTTGCCCTTGTTGTTCAGCCAGTCGGCGACCGAGAGGATGTCGTCCTTGGTGACCGAGCGGCCGTCCTCGAAGCGCAGCAGGTTCTCGAGCAGCACCTTCATGGAGAAGGGCAGGCGGGAGATGTCGGGGAGACCGTTCTTCTCCGCGGCTTCAAGGCTGTAATAGACGTATTCTTTATCGTCCGCCTCGATGGTGGTGCGGCACTTGAAGCTGTCAAGGGAAGTCACGGTGCGTTCACTCCGGTTCGATGATCGACCGACGCCGCACATCAAAGGTAGCGGGAGAGAGGCACCCCACCCCCCTCGATGGTGCGGTTCAGCGGCTTTATAGAGCCATTTCAAGGCGCGGTCATGCGATAAGAATTGGGAATGTGCAATGCCTAAAAAGCAGGGGGCATGACGGTGGCGGACAAGGTCGCCCTCATCGGGGAAAAACTGAGCTGTCGCCGGGGCTTCAAGCTTTTGTTCCAGGGCCTTGATCTGGAGGCCGCGGGCGGCCGCGCGCTGGTGGTGGTGGGGCCGAACGGGGCCGGCAAATCCTCCCTGCTGCGGATACTGGCGGGCCTTCTGAGCGCCACCGCCGGGCAGGTGCGGCTGGCCGGCGGAGCCACCGAGTGCGCGCTGGCGGAGCAGATTCATTATCTCGGCCATGCCGACGCGGTGAAGGGGGCGCTCAGCGTCGCCGCCAATCTCGGCTTCTGGCGCGCGGTACTGGGGCCGACCGGCCTCGGCGTCGAGGAGGCGCTGGAGGAGGTCGGCCTCGGCGGGCTCGGCCGGCTGCCCGCCTCGGTGCTGTCCGCGGGGCAGATGCGGCGCCTGGCCATCGCGCGGCTGCTGGTTTCCAGGCGAACCGTCTGGGTGCTCGACGAGCCGACCACCGCGCTGGATGTGGCGGCGCAGGCGCGCTTCGCCGCCTTCGGACGGGCGCATCTGGCGGCCGGCGGCATCCTGATCGCGGCGACCCACGCGCCGCTCGATCTGGGCGAGACCGATGAGCTGCGCCTCGGGCCGGGCGGCGCCTATGGCGTGGAGGGCACCCTGGCGCCGCCTGGCGCCGATGCCGGCTACTGGGCCGGGGAGGAGCTGTGATGTGGAGCGCCTTCATCGCCGTCGTGCGGCGCGACCTCGGGCTGGCCCTCGGCTCCGGCGGCGGGGCGGGGCTCGGCGTGGTGTTCTTCCTCAGCGTGGTCACCGTGGTGCCCTTCGCCGTGGGGCCGGACCTCGTGCTGCTGGCGCGCATCGGCCCCGCCATCCTGTGGATCGGCGCGCTGCTGGCGAGCCTTATCGGGCTGGAGCGCCTGTTCGCCGGCGACGTCGAGGACGGTTCCCTGGACGCCCTGTCGCTGTCGGCGCTGCCGCTGGAGCTGACCGCGGCGGCCAAGGGCCTCGCCCACTGGATCGCCACCGGCCTGCCCCTGGTGGTGGCCGCTCCCGCCCTTGCCCTGATGCTCAATCTCGACGGCCGGGCCATGGGCGCGGTCATGCTGACCTTGCTGGTCGGCACGCCCGCCGTCACCTTTCTGGGGCTGATCGGGGCGGCCTTCGCCGGAGCGTTCCGGCGCGGCGGGCTGCTGATCGCGGTCCTGGTGATCCCGCTGGCGATCCCGGTGCTGATCTTCGCCGTGTCGGCCACCACGGCGGCGGTGACGGGGCCGGTGCCGTTCGGCACGCCGTTCCGTGTGCTGCTGGGACTGGCGCTGTTCGCGCTGGTGCTGGGGCCGGTGGCGGCGGCCGCGGCGCTGCGGGGTGCGCGGGGCTGAGGCCGCGTCTTATTCGGCTGCGGTATCCTGCGGCGCCAGTTCCGCATTCAGCGCGGCAAGATGCGCCTGCGCCGCCTCGGTGGCGGCCTGCTCGATGGCGCGGTAGCGCGTCACCACGGCGAGGCCCAGGGGGGTGAGCACGGTTCCGCCGCCATGCTTGCCGCCGGTGCGGGGCGAGACGAGGGGGCTGGCGAACAGGCGGTTCATGTCCTCCACCAGCTCCCAGGCGCGGCGGTAGGACATGTTCATGGCGCGGCCCGCCGCGGAGATGGAGCCGAAGGCGGCGATCTTCTCCAGAAGCTCGATCTTGCCGGGGCCGATGCGGCTGCCCGGGCCGAGGTCGATGCGCAAGCTCAGGGATGCCATGAGAAAATTCCGGCTCCGTGCAAAGGCTGCAGCCCCACCCGTGCCGCTGCCTGGGCCATGGCATTGCCCGGCGCTGGAATGGGGAGGGCCTGCATCCGCGGTCGCACGCCACGTGACGGCCATCAGGATGGAGCCAGTCTAGCAAACCGCTTTGCCGTCTGTCGCTATTCCTATTCGAATATTTCCGTGCCGAGCGCGCGGAGCGAGAACGCGGGCCCGGCACGGCGCCGGTTCGCAAACCGGTTCCAGGAACGGAAGGCAGGGAGGGGGAACGCCAGTGCTGCCATGACGTTGGTCCGTGCGAAGCGGAAATCGACAGCCTGCTCTCCCCCAGCCATCGTCTCGACGCGCCGCAACCCGCCCCCTCCCTGCGTCTTCCCCCGCGTGCGGGAGAAGTATTCCTCGATCGTCAAGGCCCGCCGCTGCGGCGTCCTAGTTGTAAAGCACCTCTGCCGCCTGCTCCGGCGCCGCGCGCGCCGCCTCGCCGGCCTCGTGCGCCCGGCTCACGGCGCGCACCTGCGCCGGGGTGAGGCCGAACGACACCTCGAAGCCGTCCGGCGAGACCAGGGTCAGGATGGTGGTGTCCTGCGCCTGCGCCTGCTCCACCCGCACGGTCTGCGCCGGGTAGACCAGTCGCAGGCTTTCGTCCTGGTTCTGCGCCCTGACCGCCTCCAGCATCATCTTCGGCAGGGTCAGCGCCAGGGACTGGAGACACGCGCCCGGCAGGCGCAGCGTCGCAAGCGAGCCGTCCGGACGGGAGAAGCGGAGGCGGAAGCAGCTTCCGTCCACGGCGACCTCAAAGGCCTTCAGATCGTGCCCGATGATGTCGTCCGTGCCCATGCGCCGTTCCCCTGGCCCGCCATGTGTGACCAAACTGTGAATACGATATTTCCATTCGGCTATAGCGATGGTCAAGCCCCAATCGCCGCATTTCTGCACCTGGCGCAATTTTGTTCAGGTGCGGGACCAGGCGGCGGAAGCGCGCCTCCGCGCGCGTGGTGCATTCCGCCGCAGGCAGATCGGCTCAAAGGGGCGTCATCGGCCGACCTCGATGCTCCCCTCGCCGGGCAAGATGGTCTAGAAATCCGCCATGGGCATCCTCGACCTCGCCAACCCCATCCGTTTCCTGAGCCTTTCGGCGCGCCTGCTGCCATGGCTCGCCGGCCTCACGGCGCTGACGCTGGCGGTCGGCCTGGCCCTCGCCTTCCGCGCCCCCGCCGACTACCAGCAGGGCGAGACGGTGAAGATCATGTACATCCACGTGCCCTTCGCCTGGCTCGCCATGTTCGGCTACACCATGATGGCGGCGTCCTCGCTGGGCATCCTGGTGTGGCGCCATCCCCTGGCCGACGTGGCCCACAAGGCGGCGGCGCCCATCGGCGCCACCTTTGCGGCCCTGTGCCTCATCACCGGCTCGCTCTGGGGCCGGCCCATGTGGGGCACCTATTGGGTCTGGGACGCGCGGCTCACCTCCATGCTGGTGCTGCTGCTGCTCTATCTCGGGCTGATGGCGCTGCGCTCGGCCATCGAGGATCCCAACCGGGCAGGGCGCGCGGCCGCCATCCTGACGCTGGTGGGATTCATCAACGTGCCCATCGTGAAGTTCTCGGTGGACTGGTGGAACACCCTGCACCAGCCGGCCTCGGTGTTCCGCATGGGCGGGCCGACCATCGAGGCGAGCCTGCTCTGGCCGCTGCTCATCTGCGCCTTCGGCTTCACCTTGCTGTTCGTGACCCTGCACATGCTGGGCATGCGCACCGAGATCCTGCGCCGGCGCGTCCAGGCCCTGGAGGCGCGTGCCGCCGCCGAGGCGATGGCTTAGACCGCCCAGAGACCCACCGGCATGGACCACCTCACCTTCATCGCCGCCTCCTACGCGGTCTCCTTCCTGGCCCTCGCCCTCCTGGTGCTGTGGCTGGTGCTGGACAATCGCGCCCAGCGCCGCGCCCTCGACGATCTGGAAGCGCGGGGTGTCCGCCGCCGCGCCGCCGCCGCCAATGATGCGGCGGCCAGGGGCGCTTCTCCGGCCGCTTCTCCCCTGCCGGCTCCCAAGCGCGAGGCCCGGCCATGAGCCTGCCGGTGGAAAGGCCGGCGCGCCGTCGCCTCTGGCTCGTGGCGCTGCCGCTGCTGGTGTTCGCGGCGCTCGCGGTGCTGTTCTTCTCGCGCCTGGAGACCGGCGGCGATCCCTCGCGCATTCCCTCCGCGCTGGTGGGCCGGCCGGCGCCCGCCATCTCCCTCGCGCCGCTTGAGGGCCTGAATGTCGCCGGGCAGCCGGTGCCCGGCCTCACCCCAGCCGATCTCAAGGGCAAGCCGACGCTGGTGAACGTGTGGGCGTCGTGGTGCGTGCCCTGCCGGGACGAGCATCCCGTCCTCATGGAACTGGCGAAGGACCAGCGCCTGCGCCTCGTCGGCCTCAACTACAAGGACGCGCCGGAGAACGCCCGCCGCTTCCTCGGCCAGAACGGGCTACCGTTCGCCGCCGTCGGGGTGGACCCCAAGGGGCGCGCGGCCATCGACTGGGGCGTCTATGGCGTGCCCGAGACCTTCGTGCTCGATAAGAACGGCATCATCGTCCACAAGTTCGTGGGGCCGCTGAGCCCCGCCACGGTCAGGGACACCCTGCTGCCGCTCATCGCCAGGCTGTCGGGCTCCTGAGGGCGGCCATGGCCTTCTCCTCCGAAGAGATCGAGCGCTACGCCCGCCATATCGTGCTGCACGACGTGGGCGGGCCGGGCCAGCAGAAGCTCAAGGCGGCCACGGTCCTGGTGGTGGGCGCGGGCGGGCTCGGCGCGCCGGTGCTGCTCTATCTGGCGGCGGCCGGGGTGGGGCGCATCCTCCTGGTGGAGGATGACGTGGTGGCGCTCTCCAACCTGCAGCGGCAGGTGATCCATCGCACCGCCGATATCGGCCGGCCCAAGGCGGAAAGCGCGCGCGACGCCATCCTCGCGCTCAACCCCCACGTGGCGGTGGAGACCCACCCGGTGCGGCTCGATGCGGGCAACGCCATGGGCCTCATCGAGCGGGCCGACGTGGTGGTGGACGGCTCGGACAATTTCGCCACCCGCTATCTGGTCTCCGATGCCTGCGTGCTGGCGCAGAAGCCGCTGGTGACCGCGGCGCTCGGGACCTTCGATGCGACCGTCACGACCATCCGCGCCCATGAGCAGGGCGAGGGCGGGGTGCCCAATCCCACCTATCGCTGCCTCTTCCCCGAGCCGCCGCCGCCGGGAACGGTGGCGCCCTGCGCCGAGGCCGGGGTGTTGGGCGCGCTCGCCGGCATGGCCGGCTCCATCGTGGCGCTGGAGGCGATCCGCGCCATCGTCGGATTCGGCGAGGGGCTGGTGGGGCGGCTGCTGATGATCGACGCCCGCTCCATGCGCTTCGAGACGCTGAGCTA
>JAFIHR010000325.1 GCA_017849325.1 Xanthobacter autotrophicus
CCGCCTCGACCAGGAGGAGCAGCTCGCCCAGAGCGAGGAGCTCGACAACCGCCGCGCGGCGCTGGCCGGCGCGCTGTCCGTGCTCAACGAGCGCGAGCGGCGCATCTTCGAGGCCCGCCGCCTGACCGACAACCCCATGACTCTGGAAGACCTCGCTTCGGAGTTCGGCGTCTCGCGCGAGCGCGTGCGCCAGATCGAGGTGCGCGCCTTCGAGAAGGTGCAGAAGGCGGTCATGGACCGGGTGCGGCAGGTGGAAGCGCCGAGCGAGAAGGAAGCCGTGGACGCCTGAGGGCGGTCCCTCCGGGGTCCGGGCGAACCGCGATCTCCCGTAACCGAGGGCAGCGCCGGCATCCGCCCGGCGCTGCTTTTGCGTGGGCGCGGCAGCCATCGCGCCTGCGCCGCGGCGTGCCGCCGTCTCCCCTCGTTCCACGCCGGGCTCCGGGGAAACCCCCTTGGCGCGCCGGCCCGCTTCGCCTATGCGAAGCCCCGCGCCATGTTCGACACCCCTTTGCCCATCGATGCCGTGCTCGGCGAGCTTTCCGCCACGCTGCGCCGGACCGCCTCGGCGGTGCTGGTGGCGCCGCCCGGCGCCGGCAAGACCACCCGCGTACCCCTCGCCCTGCTCGACGAGCCCTGGGTCGAAGGCCGGCGCCTGCTGGTCCTGGAACCGCGCCGCCTCGCCGCCCGCGCCGCGGCCCGTCGCATGGCCGAGACGCTGGGGGAAAGGGTCGGCGAGCGCGTCGGCTACCGGGTGCGCCTCAAGGCGGAGGTCTCGCGCCGCACCCGCATCGAGGTGATCACCGAGGGGGTGTTCACCCGCATGGTGCTGGACGATCCGGAGCTGACCGGCGTCGCCGCCGTGCTGTTCGACGAGTTCCACGAGCGCAGCCTCGATGCCGACCTGGGCCTCGCCCTTGCCCTCGACAGCCAGCGCGGGCTGCGTGAGGATCTGCGCCTCCTCGCCATGTCCGCCACCCTCGACGGCGCGCGCGTCGCCGCCCTGATGGGCGAGGCCGATGCGCCGGCTCCGGTGATCGAAAGCGCGGGCCGCGCCTTTCCGGTGGAGACCCTCTATCTCGGCCGCGACGCCCGGGCGCCGCTGGATCGGCAGATGGTTCAGGCGATTGCCCGGGCGCTGGCGTCCGAGGCCGGATCGGTGCTCGCCTTCCTGCCCGGGGCCGCCGAGATCCGCCGCACCGAGCGGCTTCTCGCCGAAACCCTGCGCGATCCGGCCATCGAGATCGCCCCCCTCTTCGGCGCCATGGACGGCGCCGAGCAGGACCGCGCCATCCTCCCCGCGCAGCAGGGACGGCGGAAGGTGGTGCTCGCCACCTCCATCGCCGAGACCTCGCTCACCATCGAGGGGGTGCGGGTGGTGGTGGACAGCGGTCTTGCCCGGCTGCCCCGCTTCGAGCCCGACGTGGGCCTCACCCGCCTTGAGACCCGCCGGGTCTCCCGCGCCGCCGCCGACCAGCGCCGGGGGCGCGCGGGACGCACCGAGCCCGGCGTCTGCTATCGCCTGTGGGGCGAAGGCGAGACGGCGAGCCTCGCCCCCTTCGCGCCGCCGGAGATCCTCGCCGCCGATCTTTCCGGCCTGGTGCTGGACCTCGCCCGCGCCGGGGTGCGCGATCCGGCGAGCCTGCCCTTCCTCGATCCGCCGCCCGCGCCGGCGGTGGCGGAAGCGCGGGCACTGCTCACCCTGCTCGGCGCGCTAGACGCGGCCGGCGCGGTCACCGATCACGGGCAGCGCATGGCGCGCCTGCCGCTGCCGCCGCGCCTCGCCCACATGCTGGTGGACGGCGCCGCCTGCGGCTGCGCGACGGATGCCGCCGCGGTGGCGCTTTTGCTCACCGAACGGGGCCTCGGCGGGGAAAGCGTCGACCTCGCCCATCGGCTGGATGGCCTGAAGGCCGACCGCTCGCGCCGGGCGGAGGATGCCCGCCGGCTCGCGGACCGCTGGGTGGAAGGGATGGACCGGGGCCGAGGGGACCGGCCGCCGGCCGCCCGCGCGCCAAAAAAAGCGGCCGCGCTCTCACCCGGCGCCCTCGTGGCCCTCGCCTTTCCCGACCGGGTGGCGAAGGCGCGGGGCGAGGGCGGGCGCTTCCTCCTTGCCAACGGCCGCGGCGCGGTGATCGACGAGGCCGCGCCCCTGGCCCGCGCGCCCTTTCTCACCGCGGCCGAAGTCTCGGGCCGGGCCGAGGCGGCGCGCATCACCCTCGCCGCCGCGCTTTCGGCGGAGGAGGTGGAGACGCTGTTCGCGGACCGGATCACCCGGCAGACCGACATCGCCTTCGAGCCCGAGGCCGCCGCCGTGCGCGCCCGCGACGTGCGCCGGCTCGGCGCCCTGACCCTGGCCGACGCGCCGCGCCCGACGCCGGCGGATGGCGCGACCGCCCGCCTGCTGGCGCAGGGCGTCGCCGGCCTCGGCCTTGATCGCCTGCCCTGGACGGCGGCGCTCGCCCAATGGCGCGAGCGGGTGCTGTTCCTGCGGACCGCCGAAGGCGATCCCTGGCCGGACCTCACGGATGCGGCCCTCGCCGCCGCCGCCGCCGACTGGCTGGCCCCCTTCCTTGCGGGCCGGTCCGCTCTGTCGGACATCACCGCCGGGGACCTGCAGAGCGCGCTGCACGCCATGCTGCCCTACGAACTGACGGCGCGGCTGGAGAGCGAGGCGCCCACCCATTTCGCCGCGCCCACGGGCTCGCGCCTGCCCATCGACTACGGAGCCGAGACGGCGCCGCTGCTTCGGGTGCGCGTGCAGGAATTGTTCGGATTGAAGACCCATCCCGCCATCGCCGGCGGGCGCGTGCCGCTGACCCTGGAGCTGCTGTCCCCGGCGCACCGGCCGATCCAGCTCACCCGCGACCTGCCGCAATTCTGGGCCGGCTCCTGGCGGGACGTGCGCGCCGAGATGCGCGGGCGCTATCCCAAGCACCCCTGGCCGGAGGACCCGGCCGCGGCCGCGCCCACCACCCGCGCCAAGCCGCGCGGCACGTGACACGCCCCCGAGGCGCCGGAACCCGGCAGGACGCCGGATGACACGGCCAGTCCCCCGACTGCCCGTGTCATGATCGGCGAGGGCCTCAGGCGCCCTTGTTGGCCAGCATGTTCTTGATGAGGCCCACCACCGCGGTCAGGATCGCGCCGCCGGCGCCGCCGCCGACCACCTGGCCGATGATGGAGCCGATGTCGAGATTGCCGGTGGCGGCCGCATTGGCGATGGCCGGCAGCAGCGCCTGGATGATCTGGCCGCCGCCCACGCCGCCGATGGCGCCGGCGATGGCATTGCCCAGCGGGCCGAGCGTCAGGTTCTTGAGCACGTTGCCGATGGCATTGCCGCCCGCGGCTCCGGCGATGAGCTGGATGATGAGATTGATGAGCGTCGCAGACATGGAACCCCCCAATTGATCCGACAATAGGACTGCTCGGTTGGGCCGCCGCGACCAACGGACTTATGCCCGACCAATCGCTACCATGATCCGCACTTCACGGCCAGAGATTGCAGTTCTGAGCCGGTTCTCATTCTACGCGCTTTTCTCCCCTTCCGCGCCCTCCGTCTCCTCGGAGGGAATGGTGCGCGGCCGGCCCTGCTCGTCGATGGCGACGAAGGTGAACACCGCCTCGGTCACCTTGGTGGTGTCCTCGCTCTCGCGGGCGCGGCGCCAGGCCTCCACGTCGATGCGCATGGAGGTGCGGCCGATCTTGGTGATGGTGGCGAACAGGCTCACCTCGTCGCCCACCGCCACGGGCTGAAGGAAGCTGATGGCATCCACCGCCACGGTGGCGCAGCGGCCGCGGGCGCGCCGGGCGGCGATGTTGCCGGCGGCGAGGTCCATCTGCGACATCAGCCAGCCGCCGAAGATGTCGCCGTTGGGATTAGTGTCGGCCGGCATCGCGATGGTGCGGATGGCGGGAATGCCCTCGGGCATCTTGGACTGCCTGTCGCGCATGGCTCTCCTCGTCTCGCGGGGCGGCGGCGAGGAGTACCGCCCGCCCGGCCCCTTCGAAATAGACAAATTCGCCGCTCGCGGCAGCCAATTTGATTCAGGTCAGGGCGGCGCCGATCCCATGGCGCCACTGTGAATAGGTCCAGGCCTTTCGGGGCAGACGAGGTCATGGACGACCGGCCCTGCCTTGCTGTGTGGGCGGGGCCGGTCATCATGATCCTGCGACGGCATCCTCGTGCGCGCCCGTGCCCGGCACCACCGGATGCGCCGCGGGGCCGTCATGCGCCCGCGAGCGTTGACTTTCCGCTCTTTCCTGGTGTATCGGACCGGCTTCGCGTGGGCCGGAAGGCCCGCATTCCCCGACGACCGGAAGAAGCCCGCCCTTCGAGGCGCGGCGGAACACGAAAGCGAGACAAGATGTTCGCGGTCATCAAGACGGGTGGCAAGCAGTATCGCGTTGCCGCCGACGACGTTATCACCGTCGACAAGATCGACGCCGAGGCCGGCGCCTCGGTGACCTTCCCCGTGCTCATGCTCGCCGGCCAGACCACCGCCATCGGCGCCCCCGTCGTGGAAGGCGCGAGCGTGGTGGGCGAGGTGGTCGAGCAGACCCGCGGCGACAAGGTCATCGCCTTCAAGAAGCGCCGCCGGCAGAACTCGCGCCGCAAGCGCGGCTTCCGCGCCGACCTGACGGTCGTGCGCATCACCGAGATTTCTGGCCTGGGCGAGACCGTCAAGGCTGAACCGAAGCCCGAGAGCGCGCCGGCTGCCTGAAGCCGCGCCAGACGCCTCAAGACGAATTAGGAGAGCAAGATGGCTCACAAGAAAGCAGGCGGCTCCTCGCGCAACGGGCGCGATTCCGAGAGCAAGCGCCTTGGCGTGAAGAAGTACGGCGGCCAGCAGGTCATCGCCGGCAACATCATCGTGCGTCAACGCGGCACCAAGTGGCATCCCGGGACCAACGTGGGCATGGGCAAGGACCATACCCTGTTCGCTCTGGTGGAAGGCAAAGTCGAGTTCCGCACCAAGTCCAACGACCGCACCTACGTATCCGTGCATCCTGCTATCGCCGCCGAGGCGGCTGAGTAATCCGGCGAGACCTTCGAATGCAGGATCCCGCCGGTCACGTCGACCCGGGGGGAGCCTGAGCGAAAGCCTCGAGCAGGGCTCCAGAAAACTCCGGGGAGACGCCACGTCCCCCGGAGTTTTTCGTTTCTCACGACGAACGGAGCCCACCATGACGATCATCGAGACGCCGCCCGGCGCGCCCTTGGCGGAAAGCTGTATCCCCGTCCTCGAAACCGAGCGGCTGGTGCTGCGCACCCCCGGCGCCGAGGACATTCCCGCCATGGCGGAGCACGCCAACAACCGCAAGATCGCGGAAATGACCGCGAGTCTGCCGTGGCCCTATCGCGCGAGCGACGCGCGGGCCTTCGTGGACACCCAGTTTCATCAGCCCCATTCGGCCTTTTTCGCCGTGCTGCTCAAGCGCGAGGGCGACCTCACCTTCACCGGCATTGCCAGCTACGTCCGCCGCCCCGGCGAGAACGCGCCGGAGATCGGCTACTGGCTCGGCGAGCCGTTCTGGGGCCGCGGCCTCGCCACC
Source organism: Xanthobacter autotrophicus (assembly GCA_017849325.1). GTDB lineage: Bacteria > Pseudomonadota > Alphaproteobacteria > Rhizobiales > Xanthobacteraceae > Xanthobacter > Xanthobacter autotrophicus_B. Next base: position 5,554 of record JAFIHR010000325.1, read on the forward strand.
GAGGCGGTGCGCGCCGTCATCGATTATGCCTTCTCCGAAACCGAGCTGGAGACCCTGCTCGGCGCCGCCCGGGTGGTCAATCCGGCGTCGCGGCGCGTGCTGGAGAAGTGCGGATTCCAGTGGTCGGGCGTCGGCCTGTGCCAGGTGAAGGCGGTGGGCGCCTCGGTGCCGGTGGACCGCTTCGTGCTGGAGCGCCGCACCTGGGCCTCGATCCGCGCCTGGGGCGCGCGGGGCCTGCCCAAGAGGTGCCGGAACACGGCCGGCAAGACCCCTCTGGACGTGCACTGACCGACGGCGCCCGGCGCTCCGGCCCGGCTGCGGCGGCGCGGACGGATCATCCCCCATGGGGAAATCCGCCCCGGCGAGGCTTGCGCGCCGGGGCGCGCCGCGCCAAGAGGACAGGCAACGAAGCGGGCGGCCGCGGTGTGACCGGCCGTCCGCGCCAGACTTCGGGGTTGCCATGAGCCACGACGAGCCTCCTCCCTATCGCCCCTGCGTCGGCATCTGCGTGTTCAACGGGGCCGGAAAGGTGTTCCTCGGCCAGCGCATCGGCGGGCCGGAGCATGTGGACGCCACCCATTCCTGGCAGCTTCCCCAGGGCGGCATCGACAAGGGCGAGGATCCGTTCGAGGCGGCGCTGCGCGAGCTCTACGAGGAAACCTCGATCCGCTCGGTGACGCGGCTCGGCGAAGTCGAGGACTGGCTGACCTACGACCTGCCCAGCAAGATCGTCGGCGAGGCGTGGCGCGGCAAGTATCGCGGCCAGACCCAGAAATGGTTCGCCCTGCGCTTCACCGGAATGGATGGGGAGATCAATATCCTCAAGCCCGGCGGCGGCAAGCACAAGGCCGAGTTCCAGGACTGGCGCTGGGAGGATATCGAGCGGATCACCGATCTGGTCATCCCCTTCAAGCGCCAGGTCTATGAAGAGGTGACGAAGGCGTTCCGCCGCTTCGCCGGCGGCTGACGACAGGCGGTTCCCGCAATCCCGGCGGGATCAGGAATCCATGTGCCCGCCCAGCACCTCCTCGGCGGTGAAGGCGTAGCTGCGGCCGCAGAATTCGCAGGTGACCGTGACCTTGCCGTCGTCCTGGATCATGCCGCGGCGTTCCTCCCCGGTGAAGGAGGCGAGCACGCCCGACACCCGCTCGCGCGAGCAGGAGCAATGGGCGGCGATCACCAGCGGGTCGAACACCCGGACCCCGCGCTCGTGGAACAGGCGATAGAGCAGCCGCTCGCTGGCGAGACCGCGGTCGATCAGCTCCACATCCTCCAGCGTGCCGACCAGGGAGCGTGCCTCAACCCAGGCGTCGTCCTCCTCCATCTGGTGGAGCTCGGTGCCTTCCGGGGCGTCGCCGGGAGGCAGGTCCACCATGCGCGCGCGGGAGGCATCCTGAGGCAGGAACTGGGCGAGGAGCCCGCCCGCCCGCCAGCTCGACTCGCCGCCGCCCGCCGTCATCTCCTCGCCCACGGC
>JAFIHR010000326.1 GCA_017849325.1 Xanthobacter autotrophicus
CGCCTTTACGCCGCCTTGGCGCTCGAGCGGCCGACGATGTCCACGATGTCGGCCATGATGCGGTTCAGTTCGAAGTTCTTCGGCGTATAGACCGCCGCCACGCCGAAGCCCTTGAGCTGCGCCTCGTCCTCCGGCGGGATGATGCCGCCCACCACCACCGGAATGTCGCCGAGGCCCTCGGCCCGCATCCGGTCCATCACATCGCGCACCAGCGGCACATGGGAGCCGGAGAGGATGGAGAGGCCGATGACGTGGACGCTCTCTTCCAGCGCGGCGTTGACGATCTCGGCGGGGGTCAGGCGGATGCCCTCGTAGACCACCTCCATGCCGCTGTCGCGGGCGCGCACCGCGATCTGCTCGGCGCCGTTGGAATGGCCGTCGAGGCCCGGCTTGCCCACCAGGAACTTCAGCCGCCGGCCGAGCTTCTCGGAGACGGCGTCCACTTCCTTGCGCACCTCGTCGAGGCCCTGGGTGTCGATGCGGGCGGCGCGGCCGACGCCGGTGGGAGCGCGGTATTCGCCGAACACCTCGCGCAGGCAGGTGCCCCACTCGCCGGTGGTCACCCCCGCCTTGGCGCAGACGATGGACGGCTCCATGATGTTGCGGCCTTCCTGGGCGGCGCTCTTCAGCTCCGCCAGCGCGGCGTCCACCGCCTTGGCATCGCGCGCCTCGCGCCAGGCCTTGAGGCGGGAGATCTGCTCGGCCTCCACGCCCTCGGGCACGGTGAGGATGGCCCCCTCGCCGGTGGTCAGCGGCGACGGCTCGGTCTCGGTCCAGCGGTTGACGCCCACCACCACCTGCTCGCCACGCTCGATGGCCTCCAGGCGCCGGGTGTTGGACTCCACCAGTTGCTGCTTCATGTAGGAGTTCTCGATGGCCGCCACGGCGCCGCCCATGGCGTCGATGCGGGCGAGCTCGGCGCGGGCCTCCTCCTTCAGCTCCTCCACCTTGCGGTCGATCTCGACGGAGCCGTCGAAGATGTCACCATAGTCGAGCAGGTCGGTCTCATAGGCCACCACCTGCTGCATGCGCAGCGACCATTGCTGGTCGAAGGAGCGCGGCAGGCCCAGCGCCTCGTTCCAGGCGGGCAGCTGCACGGCGCGGGCGCGCGCCTTCTTGGAGAGGGTCACCGCCAGCATCTCGAGAAGGATGCGGTAGACGTTGTTCTCCGGCTGCTGCTCGGTGAGGCCGAGGGAATTCACCTGCACGCCGTAGCGGAACAGCTTCTGCTTGGCGTCGGTGATGCCGTAGCGGGTGACGCAGATCTCGTCCCACAGGTCGACGAACGCGCGCATCTTGCACATCTCGGTGATGAAGCGCATGCCCGCGTTCACGAAGAAGGAGATGCGGCCCACCACCTCGCCGAACACCGCCCCTTCCGCCTCGCCGGACTTCTTCACCGTGTCGAGGATGGCGATGGCGTTGGCCAGCGCGAAGGCCAGTTCCTGCACCGGCGTCGCCCCGGCCTCCTGCAGATGGTAGGAGCACACGTTCATCGGGTTCCACTTGGGCAGGCTGCCGGTGGTGAAGATGATGGTGTCCTTGGTGAGGCGCATGGAGGGCGCGGGCGGAAACACATAGGTGCCGCGCGAGAGATATTCCTTGATGATGTCGTTCTGCGTGGTGCCCTGCAGCTTGGTGCGGTCGGCGCCCTGCTCGTCCGCCGTGGCGATGTAGAGCGACAGCAGCCACGCCGCGCAGGCGTTGATGGTCATGGAGGTGTTCATCTCGCTGAGCGGGATGCCCTCGAACAGGGTGCGCATGTCGCCGAGATGGGAGATGGGCACGCCCACCTTGCCCACTTCGCCGCGAGCGAGGGGATGGTCCGAATCGTAGCCGGTCTGGGTGGGCAGGTCGAACGCCACCGACAGGCCGGTCTGGCCCTTGGCGAGGTTGGAGCGATAGAGCTTGTTGGACTCCACGGCGGTAGAATGGCCCGCATAGGTGCGGAAGAGCCAAGGTTTGTCGCGGGCCACCATCCGATTTTCCTCCGTCGCTCGCTATTTCACGGTCAGTGTGCGTCGCAATGACAGCGACGTCGATGGGAAATTGTTCCAACGCCGGCGCCCCCGCGGCGGCCCGCACGGGAGCCGCGGCGGCGCCTCGACGAGGTGCGCTACTTGCTGACGAGGGAGATGACGAACAGCAGAATCACGGCACCGATGGTCGCCGAGATGATCTGGCCGAGCAGCCCGCCCACCACGAACACGTTGCCGAACAGGAAGCCGCCGATAAGCGCGCCGACCACTCCGACCGCGATGTTGCCGACGATGCCGAAGCCCGATCCCTTGTAAAGCTGGCCCGCGAGGAAACCGGCGACGGCGCCGATGATGATCATCCACAAGATGCCCATGCTCTTCTCCTCATGCCTCACGCCTTCCGCCGCGCCGCCACCGGGCGGGCGCCGGGCGAGGCAGGAGCAATCTAGCCGCCCCCATGTCCGCCGTGAACTCTCCCCCGACGGAAAGACGCGGCGATGACGGCGGGGAACGGGGGGCGCACCGGGGATTCCGCGCCCGCGCGCGGGGGGCTTCCCCAAGGCACCTCCTCAAGTCTACGTTCTCTGCTACGCTGCGATGCGATACCCAGCTTGCATCCCAGTTGCCTTAGGATGAAGGTGACCGAAGAGTCTCCACCTGCTTCATGAAGAGAGGACAAGACGCCATGGCCCAACCTGCCGCCGCCAGCGCGCCCCTGAAGGACCTTTACGAGCTGGGCGAGATTCCGCCGCTCGGGCATGTGCCCTCCAAGATGTACGCCTGGGCGATCCGGCGCGAGCGCCATGGGCCGCCGGAGGAATCCTTCCAGCTCGAGGTGGTGCCCACCTGGGAGCTGGGCGAGAACGACGTGCTCGTCCTCGTGATGGCGGCGGGCGTGAACTACAACGGCATCTGGGCCGGCCTCGGCCAACCGATCTCGCCGTTCGACGTGCACAAGGCGCCGTTCCACGTCGCCGGCTCCGATGCCTCGGGCATCGTCTGGGCGGTGGGCTCGAAGGTGAAGCGCTGGAAGGTGGGCGACGAGGTGGTCGTGCACTGCAACCAGGACGACGGCGACGACGAGGAGTGCAACGGCGGCGACCCGATGTTCTCCCCCTCCCAGCGCATCTGGGGCTATGAGACGCCGGACGGCTCCTTCGCCCAGTTCTGCCGGGTGCAGGCGCGCCAGCTCATGCCGCGGCCGCAGCACCTCACCTGGGAAGAGTCGGCCTGCTACACCCTCACCATGGCCACCGCCTACCGCATGCTGTTCGGCCATCCGCCGCACACCGTGAAGCCGGGCGACTACGTGCTGGTGTGGGGCGCCTCGGGCGGCCTCGGCGTGTTCGGCGTGCAGCTCGCGGCGGCCTCCGGCGCGCACGTGATCGGCGTGATCTCCGACGAGACCAAGCGCGACTACGTGCTCGGCCTCGGCGCCAAGGGCGTGATCAACCGCAAGGACTTCAAGTGCTGGGGCCAGCTGCCCAAGGTCAACTCGCCGGAATACAACGAGTGGACCAAGGAAGCCCGCAAGTTCGGCAAGGCCATCTGGGACATCACCGGCAAGAAGGACGTGGACATCGTCTTTGAGCATCCCGGCGAGCAGACCTTCCCGGTCTCCACTTTGGTGGGCAAGCGCGGCGGCATGATCGTGTTCTGCGCCGGCACCACCGGCTTCAACATCACCTTCGACGCGCGCTACGTGTGGATGCGCCAGAAGCGCATCCAGGGCTCCCACTTCGCCCATCTGAAGCAGGCCTCCGCCGCCAACCAGTTCATCATCGACCGGCGCGTGGACCCCTGCATGTCGGAGGTGTTCCCCTGGGATCGCATCCCCGAGGCGCACACCAAGATGTGGAAGAACCAGCACGCCCCCGGCAACATGGCGGTTCTGGTGAATGCGCCGCGCACCGGCCTGCGCAGCTTCGAGGACGTGCTCGAAGCCTGCGGCAGCTGAGGCCCCGCGC
>JAFIHR010000327.1 GCA_017849325.1 Xanthobacter autotrophicus
GGACTTCACGTCCACCACGAAGGTGGCGCCGGGATAGATCTTGGCGAGGTCGCGGGCGAGCATCACGCCCATCTTGTCGGCGAAGATCTCCTCGCCCTTGTCGTCCACCACGCCGCAGCGGTCGCCGTCGCCGTCGAAGCCCAGCGCCAGGTCCGCCTTGTGTTCCAGCACGGCGTCGCGCATGGCATGGAGCATCTCCATGTCTTCCGGGTTCGGATTGTACTTGGGGAAGGAATGGTCGAGCTCGCAGTCGAGCGGGATCACCTCGGCGCCGAGCGCCTCCAGCACGCGCGGGGCGAAGGCGCCGGCGGTGCCGTTGCCGCAAGCCGCCACCACCTTGATGGGGTGCTTCAGCTTCGGCCGGTTGGTGAGGTCGTTGATATAGGTCTCGGGGAAGTTCTCCACGAAGACGTAGGAGCCGCCGCCCTTCAGATCGAACTTCGCGTTCAGCACGATCTCCTTGAGCTTGCCCATCTCGTCGGGGCCGAAGGTGAGCGGGCGGTTGACGCCCATCTTCACGCCGGTCCAGCCGTTGTCGTTGTGGGAGGCGGTCACCATGGCCACCGCCGGCACGTCGAGGGCGAACTGGGCGAAATAGGCCATGGGCGAGAGCGCGAGGCCGATGTCGTGCACCTTGATGCCGGCCGCCATCAGGCCGGTGATGAGCGCATACTTGATCGAGGAGGAATAGCCGCGGAAGTCGTGGCCCGTCGCGATCTCCGGGCGCACGCCCATCTCATGCATCAGCGTGCCAAGGCCCATGCCCAGGGCCTGTACACCCATGAGGTTGATCTCCTTCTGGAACAACCAGCGCGCGTCATATTCGCGGAACCCGGTGGGCTTCACCATGGGCTCGGATTCATAGGCGTAGGTATTGGGCGTCAGGACGGGCTTCGGCATGGGAAACATGGGCTTGCGTCTCCGCGCGATGAGGATGGACAGATCGATGGTCGGCTTGGTGTGCGGTGCGGCATAGCATGGAATCATGACCGAACGAACGACGTTTCGCGACGACGGGAAACGCTTTCAAGGCCATTCCACGCTCAGATTGCGGCGATGGAGCGCGTGCAATCAGAGCGCAGCCCCGATGGGTTGGGGTCCGGCTCCGGCCCGGCTCAGCCCTGCGCCTCCTCCAGCTCGGCGCTGGCGGCGAGCCACGCTTCCTCCGCTTCGGCGAGGGCCTCGGCCGCCTCGCTCCGCTCCTTGGCGAAACGGGCGGCGTCGAGGGGCTTGCGGGCATGCAGCTCCGGATCGGCCAGCCTGACGTCGAGCCCGGCGATGGTTGCCTCCAGCTTCTCCACCTTCGTCTCCAGCTCGCGGATGCGCTTCTTGATCGGGCCGGTGGGGACCCTGCGGGGCTGCTCCTTCTTGGTCTCCGCCTTGTCCTTGCGGCCGTCGACCGTCATGCGGTCGCCGTCGGCCTTGGAGAGCACCTCGCGGCGATACTGGTCGAGATCGCCGTCATAGGGCTTCACCGTGCCGCCGGAGACCCGCCACAGCCGGTCGGCGCAGGCTTCCAGCAGGTGCCGGTCATGGGAGATGAGGATCACCGCGCCAGGAAAGTCGTTGATCGCCTCGATGAGGGCGGCGCGCGCCTCGATGTCGAGATGGTTGGTGGGCTCGTCGAGGATCAAAAGGTGCGGCCCGAAGAAGGTGGAGAGGCCGATCAGCAGCCGCGCCTTCTCGCCGCCCGACAGGGCCGACACCTTGGTGTCGCCCGCGCCGCCGGAAAAGCCCATCTCCGCCGCCCGCCCCCGCACCTTGGATTCCGGCGCGTCGGGCATGAGGTGACGGACATGGCTGGCGGGGGTGCCCTCGGGGTCGAGCTCGTCGAGCTGGTGCTGGGCGAGATAGGCCACCTCCAGCTTGTCGGCGCGCACGAACTTGCCGCTCTCGGGCTTGAGGCGGTCGGCCAGCAGCTTGGCGAAGGTGGACTTGCCGTTGCCGTTGGGACCGAGCAGGGCGATGCGGTCGTCCTCGTCGATGCGCAGATCGAGGCCCTTCAGGATCGGCTTGTCGGGCACATAGCCCACCGCCACGCGCTCCATCACCACGATGGGCGGGGAGAGCAGCTTTTCCGGATGGCGGATGGAGATGGCGGCCGCCTCCTCGCTCACCTGATCGGCGAGCGGCTCCATGCGGGCCAGCGCCTTGAGGCGCGACTGCGCCTGCTTCGCCTTGGTGGCCTTGGCGCGGAAGCGGGCGACGAACGACTCCATGTGGGCGCGCTGCATCTCCTGCTTCTTGCGTGCCTTCTGGTCCAGCAGCAGGCGCTCGCGGCGCTGGCGGTCGAACGAGGTGAAGCCGCCCTTGTAGAGGGTGAGCTTCTGCCCGGTGAGGTGGAGGATGTGATCGACGCTGGAATCGAGCAGGTCCCGGTCATGGGAGATGAGGATCACCGTGCGCGGATAATGGGCGAGATAGTCCTCCAGCCAGAGTGTGCCTTCGAGGTCGAGATAGTTGGTGGGCTCGTCGAGCAGCAGCAGGTCCGGCTCGGTGAAGAGCAAGGCGGCCAGCGCCACCCGCATGCGCCAGCCGCCGGAGAATTCCGAGCAGGGACGGGCCTGCGCGCTCTCGTCGAAGCCGAGGCCGGCGAGGATGGTGGCGGCCCGCGCGGGGGCGGAATGGGCATCGATGTCGAGGAGCCGCGCCTCGATCTCGCCCATGCGCATGGGGTCGGCGGTGGTTTCCCGCTCATGGAGGAGGGCCGCGCGCTCGGTGTCGGCGGCAAGCACGCGCTCGATCAGGCTGTCCGGACCGGCGGGCGCCTCCTGGGCGACGCGGCCGATGCGGGTGCGGTTGGGCAGGCGGATGGCGCCCGATTCGAGTTCGAGCTCGCCCACCAGCGCCTTGAACAGGGTGGTCTTGCCCGAGCCGTTGCGGCCCACGACGCCCACCCGCGCATTCTCGGGAATGGCCACCGAGGCGTGGTCGATGAGCAGGCGGCCGGCGAGGCGCAGGGAAATATCGTCGAGAACGATCATGGCGGCGCCTTTTCGCAGGCGCGCAAAGCGGCCGCAAGACAGAAGGCGATTTCCCTCCGGGAAGCGAGCAGCGCGAGCAGGATACGTCCTTCGCGTGTGCAAATACTGCAGCGCGGCATCACGTGCGGTTGAAAGTTATGTGTTTTCAATGGCCTATGCTGTGCCATTTTGGTCACAATAATGTCCCAGTATGAAAATCTACAGGCGATAGAAATGCCATAAATTGGTAAAATGATCAGGGCGTTTCACGGGAGTGAAAACATCATGTTCGTAATGAAAAGGGTGGCACTGCTTGCGGCTGCGGCCGTCGCAGGCGGGTTGTTTTCTTTCTCGACGCTGCCGGCCAGCGCCCAGGCGCTGGGAACCGGAATGGCGGCGCTCGGCACCAAGGGCGCCGCGGTCCAGGAGGTCGCCTTCCGGGGCGGCGCCCGCGGCGGCGCCGTGCGCGTGGGCGGCTTCCGCGGCGGTTCCGGCATGGGCGGCTTCCGCGCCAGCAGCTTCCGGGGCAGCAGCTTCCGGGGTGCGAGCTTCGCAGGTCCGCGCGTCGGCCGGGTCGGAGCCGTCGGCATGAACCGGGTGGCGTGGCGCGGTCCGGTGCGTCCGGGCTGGGCCGGTCCGGTCCGTCCGGTGCGTCCCGGCTGGGTCGGCCCGGTGCGTCCGGGCTGGGGCGCGGGATGGGTGCGTCGCGGCCCGGGCTGGGGCGCGCCGGGCTGGGCCTATCGGTCCGGCTGGGGCTGGTATCGTCCCGGCTGGGGCTGGGGCTGGTATGACAACTCGGGCGCCTGGGTGGCGGCCGCGGCGGTGGGGGCTTTCGCGATCGGCGCGGCAGCGGCGGCGAGCAACAGCTCCTATGACGACGCCATCGCCTACTGCATCCAGCGCTTCCGCTCCTACGACGTGGCCACGCAGACCTATCTCGGCTACGACGGCCTGCGTCACTCCTGCCCGTAACGCCTGTGGCGGCGGCGCGCGCCTGCGGGTCGCCCCAGGTCCGGCAGGGACATTGAACAACATGCCGCCGCGAGGTCCGAACCTCGTGGCGGCGGACATCAAGGGCCCGGAGCGCGCGCGTGCTCCGGGCCTTCTTTTCTGGTGCTGCCCCCGGTGAGGAAGTGCCCATGGTGGGGCCGGCGCCCGAGCGGCGCTCGCGAGCCCCGCGGGCCGGGCGGCCATTGCTCATCTCTGCGGTGCTGTATGGAGCATGGGGCCGGTCGGCCGCTCCGCTCATCGGGCGGGGAGGGAGGCCGGAGCGCCGGCCATCCGGCAAAGATCGGGGCGCTGCCCATCGGGCACACAAGCGCACGCGGATCGCCGACCCGCACGCCGCGCGAAACCCGCGCAAAACCAACGACCAGGCCGTGCGCGAGAACGGGCGCACCTCATCCGGCGCGCAAACGCCCGTACGCGCGGGCCGGCAGGTCAGCGGTGTGGAGATGGGGCGCGGCGGATCGCGCCGGCAGCATCACGGGGCGTCGCGGCCGGGTGTGCCATCGGCTTCCACCCTGCGGCGCGCCCCGCCGTCTGTCCGGTGAACAAGATCAGCGCGGCGCCAGGATCATGATCATCTGGCGGCCTTCCAGCATCGGCTCCGCCTCGACCTTGGCGATGGACGCCACGTCGTCCTTCAGCTTCAGCATCAGCTTGTAGCCGATATCCTGGTGGGCCATCTCGCGGCCGCGGAAGCGCAGGGTGACCTTGACCTTGTCGCCTTCCTCGAAGAAGCGCTGCATGGATCGCATCTTCACGTCGTAATCGTGCGTGTCGATGCCGGGCCGGAGCTTGATCTCCTTGACCTCGACCACCTTCTGCTTCTTGCGCGCCTCGTTGGCCTTCTTCTGGCTCTGGTACTTGAAGCGCCCGTAATCGAGGATCTTGCAGACCGGGGGGGCGGAATTGGGGGCGATCTCCACCAGATCGAGCCCGGCCTCCTGGGCGAGGGCAAGCGCATCACGCACGGCGAGCACGCCGCGGTTCTGTCCGTCCTGATCGATCAACTGGACTTCGCGGATGCGGATCTCCTCATTGACGCGCGGTCCATCCTTCTCCGGCGCGACGGGTCTCATGGGGCGGCGAATGGCGACAGTCTCCTTGACAGATAATCCTATCCCCCGGCGAAAGGCGGCAGCCTCGGTTTCCGCCGGTCCGGCATCATCCAAGGCAGTCAGACCCGTTGCTCAGGGTAGGCAGGAAAGATCGTGACAAACGTCGCGAAAGTCAATGACCTTCGGGTCTCGCGGCTGGTCGGGCGACGGAATTGCCGTAAAGTCCCCGGCATGACCGTGGCGGTATGAAAAAAGCCACAGTTCAGCCGCCTTCCCTGCGCATCTCAGGATCCGCAGCCGAATCCAGGCCGGCGGCGCGGGGCGTGTCCGCGGCGGCGGGCCGCATTTCCGGAAACGTCCTTCATGGCAATCTCCATGGCCGACCGCAGTTCTCGCCTCGCCGGGCGCCTCCTCGGCGCGGGGCTCGTGCTTCTCGCCGCGGGACCCGCCTTCGCGGAGGGACAGCTCGATGCCAAATACACGCTGAGCGTCGGCGGGGTGGAGATCGGGCGTGGCTCGGTCACGGTGAAGGCCGACGATGCGGCCTACGAGATTTCCGGCAGCGCCCGGCTGAGCGGCGTGCTGCGCGCGGTGTCCTCGGCCAAGGGGGTGGCGGCGGCGCGGGGCTCGCTCGGCGACGGGCGCATGCTCGCCAAGGTCTTCGCCATGAATGCGGAGGCCGACGGCAAGGAGGAGAATGCGCGCATCGCCATGACGAAAGGCGCGGTGCGCGAGACCGACGTGGAACCGCCGCTCAAGTCCTATCCCGACCGGGTGCCGGTCACCCAGGCGGTGCTCCAGGACGTGATCGACCCCATGAGCGGGGCCTTCGTCTACGTGCCCGGCAGCGCCGACCTCACCGCGCCCGCCACCTGCGACCGCGCCATTCCGGTCTATGACGGGCGTCAGCGCTACGACATCGTGCTGAGCTACGCCCGCAAGGAGACCGTGGAGGTGGAGGGCTATTCCGGCCCGGCGGTCGTCTGCGCGGTGCGCTACAAGCCCATCGCCGGCCACCGGCCGAGCCGCTACACCGTGCAATACATGATGGCCAACAAGGATATGTACGCCTGGCTGGTGCCCATCCCCGGCACCCGGCTGATGGCGCCGTTCCGGGTTTCGGTGGCGACGCGCATCGGCACGGCGGTGCTGGAGGCCACCTCGTTCGAGGCCCAGCCCAGGCAGGCCGGCGCGCGCTGACACCGCCCTTCGGGGGCTTGCCGGCGCCCTTGGGGTGAAGCGGGAACGGCGCGCGCTCGCGATTCGACCGCGTTTCGTTCCGCAGATGTTCGCGCCGCCGCGCCGCGGCGGACCATCGGGTGCGGCGCCGGCCCCGACGATCCGCAGGAGCCGGCGCGGCACGGCTCCGCCCATGCTCAAGCCCTCGTTGACAGCGTGTCTGCGCGGGTATTCCCTTGATCTGCGCGAAAAGGATCGCGCCAGAGGACACCATGGCAAAACGCACGAAGGTGGAAGAAAAGAGCGCGGTCACGGCGCCGCGCGGCGTCAAGACCCTGACCGAGGCCAAGGCCTGGATGGCCGCGCGGGGCATCGCCGAGATCGAATGTACGACGCCCGACCTCGCGGGCGTCGCCCGCGGCAAGATCATGCCGGCCTCCAAATTCTTCAATTCGCCGGTGATGAACTTGCCCCTGTCGGTCTATTTCCAGACCATCTCGGGCGAATACCCGGAATATGAGGGCCTGGTGGACTCCGTGGTCGCGGACAGCGATCTGGTGCTGGAGCCGGACCTCAGCACGCTCTGCGCCGTGCCGTGGGCGCAGGATCCCACCGCCCAGGTGATCCACGACGCCTTCCACCGCGACGGCCGGCCGGTGGAGATCGCGCCCCGCCAGGTGCTGAAGAATGTCATCGCGCTTTATGCCAACCGCGGCTGGCAGCCGGTGGTGGCGCCGGAGATCGAATTCTACCTGGTGGAGCCCAACACCGATCCCGACTATCCCCTGAAGCCGCCGGTGGGCCGCTCGGGCCGGCCGGAGATCGGCCGCCAGTCCTATTCCATCCAGGCGGTGAACGAGTTCGACGCCTTGTTCGAGGAC
>JAFIHR010000052.1 GCA_017849325.1 Xanthobacter autotrophicus
AATGCCGTCTCCCAGGTCCAGGTGGAGGATGCCCGCACCACGGTGGACGTGCAGGCCGCCACGGTCGCGCAGGACGAGGCCAATCTCCAGTCCCTCAAGGTGCAGCGCTCCTATTACGAGATCCGCTCGCCGGTGACCGGGCGCATCGGCGTGGCGAGCGTGCGCACCGGCGCCGTCATCCGGGTGGACGACACCCTGGCCACGGTGCGGCAGCTCAAGCCCATCTACGTGGCCTTCGGCGTGCCCGAGCGCTACATCGGCGAATTGCGCGCCGCCCGCGATGCCACGGTCTCCATGACCCTCCAGGGCAGCGGCGAGAGGGTGGACGGCGGCCACGTGGCGGTGATCGACAATACGGTGGACCCGCAGACCGGCACGCTGACCGCCCGCGCCATCTTCCCCAATGCGGACGAGCGCCTGTGGCCGGGCACCCTCGGCTCGGTGGTGGTGACGCTGCGGATCGAGCCGAACGTGGTGGCGGTGCCCACCGAGGCGGTGCAGCAGGGCCAGGACGGCAGCTTCGTCTTCCTGGTGGAGGACAACATCGCCAAGGTGCGGCCGGTGAAGGTGGCGCGCTCGGTGGAGGGGCTCAGCGTCATCGCCAGCGGCCTCGACGGCGGCGAGACGGTGGTGACCGACGGCCAGCTCTCCCTGCGCAAGGGCAGCCACGTCGCCATCAAGTCGTCCGGCGTGTCCGGCACCGGGAGCTGACGCCATGTTCGCCGAACTGTGCATCCGCCGCCCGGTGATGACCACGCTGATGATGCTGGCGCTGGTGGTGGCCGGCCTGTTCGGCTACCGCCAGCTTCCGGTGGCGGCGCTGCCGCGGGTGGATTTCCCCACCATCACGGTCTCGGCCACTTTGCCGGGCGCGAGCCCGGAGGTGATGGCCACGGCGGTCGCGACGCCCATCGAGCGTCAGCTTTCGACCATCGCCGGCATTTCCTCGCTCACCTCGTCGAGCCAGCAGGGCTCGGCCTCCATCACGGTGCAGTTCGACCTCAACCGCAACATCGACGACGCCGCCCTCGACGTGCAGTCGGCCTTGTCCGTGGCGCAGCGCCAGCTGCCCGACGAGATGACCACGCCGCCGAGCTTCCGCAAGGTTAATCCCGCCGACGCGCCGGTTCTGTTCCTCACCGTGTCGTCCGACACGCTGCCGCTCTCGGCGGTGAACGAATATGCCGACACGCTGATCGGCCAGCAGGTCTCGCAGCTTCCCGGCGTCGCCCAGGTGCAGATCTACGGCAGCCAGAAATATGCGGTGCGCATCCGGGTCGATCCCGAGGCGGCGGCCACCCGCAACATCTCCGCCGCCGATATCCAGGCCGCGGTGGAGGCGGCGGCGTCGAACACGCCCATCGGGGTGCTCTCCGGTCCCAAGCAGTCGCTGACCATCGACATGGGCACCGCCAAGGCCGATGCGGAGAGCTTCCGCCGCCTGGTGGTGGCCTGGCGCAACGGCGCCCCGGTACGCCTCGACGAGATCGCCCGCGTCACCAACGGGGTGGAGAACGAGCGGGTGGCGAGCTGGTACAACGACGAGCGCGCCATCGTCGTCGCCGTGGTGCGCCAGCCCGACGCCAACACCGTGGCGGTGGTGGACGAGGTGCGCGCCAAGCTGCCCGCCTTCCGCGCCCAGATGCCCGGCGCCGTCTCGGTGAACGTGCTGTTCGACCGCTCGATCTCCATCCGCGAGGCGGTGGGCGACGTGCAGAAGACCCTGTTCGAGGCCATGGTCCTCGTGGTGATGGTGATCTTCCTGTTCCTGCGCAACGTGCGCGCCACCATCATCCCCTCGCTGGCGCTGCCGCTCTCCATCGTCGCCACGTTCGGCGCCATGTGGGCGTTCGACTTCTCCATCAACAACATGACGCTGCTGGCGCTGACGCTGTGCGTGGGCTTCGTGGTGGACGACGCCATCGTGGTGCTGGAGAACATCTACCGCCACATCGAGGAGGGCGAGCGGCCCTTCGTCGCCGCCATCAAGGGGGCGCGGGAGATCGGCTTCACCATCATCTCCATGACGCTCTCGCTGGTGGCGGTGTTCATCCCCGTCCTGTTCATGGGCGGGGTGGTGGGCCGGGTGTTCCGCGAGTTCGCGGTGACCATCTCGGTGGCGATCCTGGTGTCGGGCTTCGTCTCGCTGACCCTCACCCCCATGCTGTGCGCGCGGGTGCTGAAGGCGCCGGACCACGAGAAGCGTCCCAACGCCTTCTTCCGCTTCACCGAGGGGGTGTTCGAGGCAGCCCTCGGCGCCTACCGCTCGGGGCTCGACTTCGTGCTGGCCCACCGCGGCTTCATGCTGCTGGTGACCCTCGCCACGCTCGTGCTGTCGGTCTACCTCTATATCGTCATCCCCAAGGGCTTCTTCCCCACCGAGGACAACGGCTTCATCCGTGCCTCGGTGGAGGCGGCGACCGACAGCTCGTTCGACGCCATGGTGGAGCGGCAGAAGCTGGTGTCCGAGGCGGTGCGCGGCGATCCGAACGTGGCCTATGTGGTCTCCACCGCGGGGGCGACGGGATCGAGCCCGACCACCAACACGGGGCGCATGTTCATCGCCCTGACGCCGCGCTCGGAGCGCACGCTCAGCGCGTTCCAGGTCATCCAGGACCTGCGCAAGCGGGTGGCGGAGGTGCCCGGGGTCAAGGTCTTCTTCCAGCCGGTGCAGAACATCTCCATCGGCGGTGTCGCCTCGAAGAGCGAGTTCCAGTACACCCTGCAGAGCTCGGACACGGCGGCGCTCTATAAATTTGCCGATCTGATGGAGGAGCGCCTCACCAAGCTCCCCGGCCTGCGCGACGTGACCTCGGACCTCGAGATCACCAACCCGCAGCTCACCATCGACCTCGACAAGGACAAGGCGGCGGCGCTGGGCATCACCGAGCAGCGGCTGCGCGACGCGCTCTATACCCAGTTCGGCACGCGGCAGGTGGCGACGCTTTATACCAGCACCAACCAGTACGCGATCATCGCCGAGGCGGCGCCGCGCTTCCAGCGCTCGGCGGCGGACCTGAGCCGGGTCTATCTGCGCACCTCGTCGGGCGGCGTGGTGCCGCTGGAGACCGTGGCCGACATCCGCCACACCGTGGGTCCGCTCCAGGTGGCGCACCAGCAGCAGCAGCCGGCGGTGACGCTCTCCTTCAACCTCGCCCCCGGCGTGGCGCTGAGCCAGGCGGTGGAGGAGGTGCAGAAGGTGGAGCGCGACGCCGGCCTGCCGGCCAGCATCTCGACGAGCTTCCAGGGCACCGCGCAGGCGTTCCAGGATTCCCTGTCCAGCCAGCCGCTGCTGATCCTCGCCGCGGTGGTGGTGATCTACATGGTGCTGGGGGTGCTCTACGAGAGCTTCATCCACCCGCTGACCATCCTCTCGGGCCTGCCGTCGGCTGGTATCGGCGCGCTCATCACCCTGATGGCGTTCGGCATGGACCTCTCGGTGATCGCCATCATCGGCATCATCATGCTGGTGGGCATCGTGAAGAAGAACGCCATCATGATGATCGACGTCGCCCTGGTGCGCCGGCGCCAGGGGGCCGAGGCGCGCGACGCCATCCGCGAGGCGGCGCTGCTGCGTTTCCGGCCCATCATGATGACGACGCTGGCCGCCATCTTCGGCGTGCTGCCCATCGCGCTCGGCGCGGGGGCGGGCTCCGAGCTGCGCCAGCCGCTCGGCGTGGCGGTGGTGGGCGGCCTAATGGTGTCGCAGCTCCTGACCCTGTTCATCACGCCGGTGATCTACCTCTATCTCGACGGGCTGGATTCCAGGATCCACCGCTTCGTGTCCGGCGAAGGCCATCAGCCGCCGGAGATCGAGGCACCGCGGGCGCCCGACCGCATCGCCGCCGAGTAGCTCCCGGCCAGCCGTCCTCCCGTCCGTGTGGACCCGCCGCCGGCGCATCGCCGGAGGGGGCCGGCCGGTCGCGCGCATTGATCGTCAATCCAGCATGTATTATGCAAATGGAGTGCTCGGTATTCATGGTATTGAATGGTTCTAAAATGGCAAATGCGGATGCATTCGGGGTGATCGGCACATTTTAATTTGGAGTAATTTCAAATGTCCGAGTTGGATGATCTTGATCCACGCTGGGGCGCAGGCGGCGCGTGCGGCGAGAAGGTCGACGCCGCGGAGGCCCGCGCCATCCCCATGGTGGAGGAGCGGCTCGACAGCCGCGACCTGTTCGCCACCGGGCGCATCGTCACCATCGCCCATTGCGGCCAGACCTACCACCTGCGCCTCACCGCCCAGAACAAGCTGATCCTCACCAAATAGCGCCGGAGGTCCGCCTTGGACCGGGGCCGGGTGGCGCGGCCAGCGGCCCTCGCATGGTGGCCCGGCCGGTCCGGCGCGGGGCGGGGCCTGGGGCGCGGTTCCGCGCCATTGGCCTTGCGTGCCTTGCCTTTGCCGCTTTCCTTGGCCACAGGTCCGCCCGAACGGGCGCGGGGAGGGGGCGAGTCCGCCCTCGCCGTGGCCGGATCTTTCCGGGGCGGACGGTTCTGTTATTGTCCGCGCCCAATTCGAGCGGATCGACAAGCACGCATGGCCATCACAGAGCCCGCGTCCGGTGAAGGACGGGCCGTCGCACTGGACCTTCCCCGCCGGCTCACCCGCCTCCTCGACGGGGCGTCGGCGAGCCACGGCCGTGCCAGCCTGTTCCTCGTCGTGGTGGCGCTCCTCGCCTTCCTGCCCGGCTTCGTGTCGCTGCCCCCGGTGGACCGG
>JAFIHR010000328.1 GCA_017849325.1 Xanthobacter autotrophicus
AGCGCCTTCTTGCCGGGGCCGCGATAGACAAGACCCTTCATGGGGGACCTCCCTTTTTCCATTGTGATTGAGCGGGCGACCACCGGACGGCGGCCGCGGCTTTGCAGCGCCATTGGCGCAAGACCGGTGCCACGGGCGCCGTCACCGCGGGCCAAGCCTTTGCTGCGCGGCGGGGTGCCGGAGCGTCCGTTTTCACGACTGCGCCGTTCGGATTTCGGCCACCCGGGCGTGCCGGGCCGTCGCGGACGCGCGCCCGCTTCAGGGCCGCGCGGCGGCGCGTCGCCCAGCCCCGAGCCGCAGCGACCGGACGTGCCAGCCCGCCGTCTCCAGGGCGCCGTCGCCCTGAACCGGGATCCGCGCACTCAGCCAGCAGCGCGTCGGCAGCAGGGGGGCGGTGGCGGCGGTCCGCAGGGCGGCGGCATCGGAGGGCAGCGCGGCGAGGCGGTTGCGGATGTCGTCCATCGCCCCCTCCGGCAGGTCGCGGGCGATGAACACCAGGCGCCCGCGCATGTCGAAGCGGGTGCCCTCCGCCGGCCAGCGCGGCAGGCGCACCGGCGGGTAGGCGATGCGCTCGACGCATTGCACCACCACCGGCCCGCTCAGGCCGGCGACATTCATGAGCCCCTTCACGCGCAGCAGGCGGTCGCCGTATCGGGCGAGAATCTCCCCCATGGCCACCGCGAAGCCACGCCAGGGCACCTGTTTGCTGAAGAAGCAGGAGAAGCTGGCCGGCGGCGTCCCCGCGTCATGGGCGGAGGGCAGCGCGGCGCCGTCGCGCGCGGCGGCTTCGGACGCGGCCGCCCAGCGTTCCACATCCGCCGGAACCCCGCCCGCCGCATAGAGGCCGGCGCCGAGGATGCGGTCGGGCTCGATCTCGCCATGGGCGATGGCAAGACGCGGCGCCGACGGATTGAGCCCATCGAGCCGCGCGTCGAGCCGCTCGCGGGCGCTGCGGTCGGCAAGGTCGGGCTTGGTGAGAAGGATGCAGTCCGCCGTCGCCACCTGCCGCCGCGCCTCCTCGTGCCAGTCCAGCTGGTCGGCGCCGAGGCGGGTATCCACCAGCGTCACCACGCCGTCGCAGCGGAAGCGCGCGGCAACGAAGCGCTGCTCCATCAGGGTCCAGACCACGGGCACCGGATCGGCGAGCCCGGTGGTCTCGATCACCACCCGGCGGATTTCCGGAATCTCGCGCCGGGCGAGCTTCCCATGAAGCTGTTCCAGCGCCTCCACCAGGTCGCCGCGGACGGTGCAGCAGACGCAGCCGGATTCCAGCAGCACCATGGTCTCGCCGATCCGCTCGACCAGATGGTGATCGATCCCCACGGTGCCGAACTCGTTGATGAGCAGCGCGGTGCCGGCCATGTCCGGATGGGCGACCAGCCGGTTCAGGAGGGTGGTCTTGCCGGCGCCGAGAAACCCCGTGAGGACGGTCACGGGGATGCGCGGGTCGAGGGGGGCGCGTTGGGCCATGGCGGTCTCGATGGGTTGCACCGGCGGCGCGGCGGTGCCGGAAGGTGCAGCAACCGCCGTGCCAGTGGCGCAATGGCGCGCCCGCCGCGCCGCGCCGCTGTCCGGACCGTTCGATTTTCGGTCGGCGCAGCGTTCGGCAATCGAACGCCGCGCGACGCCTGCCGCAGCGTCGCAAAGCGGCGGAGCGGCTGGAAATCGCGCTGCTCCGCGTGGCACGGTTGATGCTATTTTAGCGCCTCCGACAGCATCGGCCTGGCATCCGCATGGCGTGGGCCATCGCGACCAGGGCCGCGGACTGTTCACAAGGAGGTCGCTTCGGTGGCGCGCATTGCCGCCGCATGGGATCGGAATATAGGGAAGCCCGCTCCGCAGCACGCAGACGTCAGATCTGCCGGGGAGCGGCGCACCGGACGGCTCCGCGGAGCCGCCGGGGGAGGAAACAAGATGCCTTTCGGACGGCCCGGACAGAAATTCTCGGTTCCCGAGAACGACGAAAAAGTAATGGCCTCGTGGGAGAAGTTCCTCGGCGGCGACGCATTCGATTCCGATGCGCTGCGCCGGCTGGTCGACGATTCCTGGCGGCGCTGCCTCAGCAACAGCGTGGATCCGCAGCGGGCGCAGGCCCCGCCCCCCATGCGCGAGGATTCGCTGCACTCCCTGCGCGACGACTGCCGCGAGCTTCTGGAGGCGAGCCAGCCGGTGATGGCCTCGGCCCGCGAGCTTCTGGCCGAGACCGGCACGGTGATGGTGCTCACCGACGGGGCGGGCGTCATCCTCAATCTCGAAGGCGATCCGCGGCTGCGCGACGCGGCTGCCAACATCCACCTGCTGTCAGGCGCCAGCTGGAGCGAGCTCGCCTGCGGCACCAATGCCATCGGCACCGCCATCGAGGTGGGCCAGCCGGTGCAGATCCATTCGGCCGAGCACTATTGCTCGGGCATCAAGCGTTGGTCCTGCTCGGCCAACGTCATCCGCGATCCCTACGACGGCACCATCCTCGGCGTGATCGACGTCTCGGGCCTGTCCGACACCTTCAACCGCCACAGCCTCGCGCTCGTGGTGGCGACGGCGGGCCGCATCGAGAACCGCCTCGCCCAGCATGAGATGGGCTTCCGCCTGCGCCTGCTGGACCATTGCATGGACCGCCTGTCCGGCGCGGCGGCCGATGGCGTCATCGTGTTCGACCGGCGCGGCCGGGCGGTGAAGGCCAACGGGGCCGCCACCGACGCCCTCGTCGATCTGCAGCGCCAGCGCGGTGAGCCCCCGGCCTCGGAGCTCTCGCGCCTGCGGCTCAGCTGGCGCGAGGAAGCGGACCTGCCGGACGAGCTGCCGTCCTGGATGCGGCCCGAATGGCTGGAGCCCGTGGTGAAGGATGGCGAGCGGCTCGGCGTGCTGCTGCGCCTTCCCGGCCGCCGCGCCGCGCCCTCCCGGGTGCTCCCGGGCCGCGAACCGGCCTCCGGTGAGGAGGGGCGGGCCGAAGACGGGGCGTTCGCGCGCATCGTCGGCGAGGCGGCGATCCTGCGGCAGGCCGTGGGGCGCGCCCGCCAGCTCGGCAAGAGCCGGGCGCCGGTGCTTCTGCTCGGTGAGACCGGCGTCGGCAAGGATGTCTTCGCCCAGTGCCTGCACGGCGCCAGCGCGGCGCGGAACGGCGCCTTCGTGGCGCTCAATTGCGGCGGCTTCTCCCGCGAGCTGCTGACGAGCGAGCTGTTCGGCTATGTGGAGGGCGCCTTCACCGGCGCGCGCCGCGGCGGCATGGTCGGCAAGATCGAGGCGGCGGACGGCGGCACGCTGTTCCTCGACGAGATCGGCGAGATGCCGAAGGACCTGCAGCCGCATTTCCTGCGGGTGCTGGAATCCGGCGAGCTCTATCGGGTCGGCGAGACACGGCCGCGCAAGGTCAACTTTCGCCTCGTCGCCGCCACCAACCGCGACCTTCGGAGCGAGGTGGAGGCGGGGCGCTTCCGCATGGACCTGTTCTATCGCGTCGCGGTCACCAGCATCGCCATTCCCGCCCTGCGCGAGCGGGCGTCGGACATTCCGCTGCTGGCCGCGCATCTGGTCCGCGAGCTCGCCCGGCGCCAGGGGCTGGAGCCGCGGCCCCTCTCGCCCGGCGCGATCGACGCGCTCCAGGCCTATGCCTGGCCCGGCAACGTGCGGGAGCTGCGCAACGTGATCGAGGGCATGCTGCTGACCGCCGAGGGGGAGGAACTGACCGAGGCTGACATTCCGGATGAAATCCGTTCGCCGGCGGGTGGCGCCGTCGTCGTTTCGGCCGGACCGGCGATGCCGCCCGAGTGTCGTCCCGGCCTGACGGGCATGGAGAATGCCGAGCGCGTCGCGCTGCTGCGGGCGATGCAGGCGCACCGGGGCAATCTGACCGCCGTGGCCCGTGATCTCGGCATCGCCAAGAGCACGGTCTATGCGAAGCTGCGGCGCTTCGGCCTCGAAAATATCATCGGCGAAACGCGCCGCTTCCAGATCTAGCGAGGGCGCGGCGCTTCTGGCACGCCCGTTGCTGGGAGGAAGCGGCTTTCCCATTCCCTCCCGAAAGCCTCCCTCCACACCGCCGCTCCCCTTCGGCGGTGTTTTTTTGTCTGCAACGCCATGGTGCGGCGCACGCGAGCGGCGCACCGCGTCGCACAATATAGCCTGATTTTCAAACGGGTATTCGCAAAGACGTCGGTGTGCGGACAGCACAATAAATCCGACGCCGCGAAACTCAGTGCAAATAAAGGAACAGTCGTTTCTTCCCCACCTGGCCATGTCCTGGCACGCGCCTTGCGATCCAGGGCAGGAGCCGCGCGCATCGGCCCTGCCCCCGGCGGGCGCAGCCGCGCCGCGATCCACGGGCATCGGCTTGCGCGGCCATGGCCGGAAAAGAAGTGGGAGGAGAAAGAGCGTATGTCCCTGCAGATCAACATAGACAACGGCGGCACCCTGACGGATATCTGCATCCTGTCGGACGATCAGGTGAGAAAGACCAAGGTCCTCACCACGCCGTATGATCTCAGCAAATGCTTCTTCGAAGGCCTCACCAAGGCATCCGGAGTGCTGTACGGCGCCCCCGACGTGAAGCGGTTGCTGGAGGAAGTGGACCTCATCCGCTATTCCACCACCCAGGGCACCAACGCGATCTGCGAGCGCAAGGGTCCGCGCCTCGGCCTGATCCTCGCTGCCGACGCCCATGCCCTGCCGAGCCGCCTCGCCGCCCACGACCCGGACGTGTTCGAGGCCGTGGTGGGCGACCGCATCGCCTTCCTCGATGCCGCCGTCATCGACGGCGAGGAGGCCGACGTGGAGGTGGTCAAGGCCATCAACCGGCTGACCGCGGCGGGCGCCAACCGCCTGGTGGTGAGCTTCGGCGGTCCCGACTTCCAGGCGCTGGAAAACCGCTTCCGCCTGGTGGCCCTGCGCAAGTATCCGCGCCACCTGCTCGGCGCGGTGCCGATCCTCTACGGCTCCGACCTCACCACCGACACCGATGACGAGCGGCGCACCTGGACCGCGCTCATCAACTCCTTCCTGCACCCCTCCATGGAGGCGTTCCTCTACAACGCGGAAAATCGCCTGCGCGCCTACCGCACCAAGAATCCGCTGCTCATCTTCCGCAATGACGGCGATGCCTCGCGGGTGGCGAAGACCATCGCCATCAAGACCTATTCGTCCGGCCCGCGCGGCGGCATGGAGGGGGTGAAGGCGTTCTCGCGGCGCTACGGCTTCACCGATGCCGTCTCCATCGACGTGGGCGGCACCACCACCGATATCGGCCAGTACAGCGACGGCACGGTGGCCGAGGTGCGCCGCGGCCATGTGGAAGGCATCTCCGTCTCCTTCCCCCTGTGCGAGATCCTGAGCGCAGGCGCGGGCGGCTCGTCGATCTTCAAGGTGGTGGACGGGCGCGTCGTCATCGGGCCGGAGAGCGTCGGCGCGGTGCCGGGGCCGGCCTCGTTCGGGCGCGGCGGCCGCGAGGCGACCATCACCGACGCCAGCCTGCTCATCGGCCTGTTCGATCCGGCCTCCTATTTCGGCGGCGGCATGGGTCTCGACATGGACCGCGCCGCGGCGGCGGTGACGGCGAACGTGGCCACCCCGCTCGGCCTCGACCTGGACGACGCCCTGCTGCGCATGGAGTTCGCCTATGAGGAGAAGATCGCGGCGGAGCTCCACCACTTCACCAAAATCTCCGATGAGACGGTGATGCTGGCCTTCGGCGGCGCCGGCCCGCTGAACGCCTGCGGCGTGGCCGAGAAGGCGGGCATCCGCCGGGTGGCGATCCCGCAGATGGCGGCGGTGTTCTCGGCCTATGGCATCGGCTCCTGCGACATCTCCCAGCGCTATGCGGTGACCCTCTCCGATCCGGCGGCGCTCGCAGCGACGCTCGCCGACCTGAAGGTGAAGGCGGCCCGGGACATGTTCGCGGAAGGCTGCGCCGAGGGCACCTACACGGTCGAGGCGCGCCTCGTCGCCGACTTTGGCGAGGCCGGGACGCAGGTCCACGTCCTTGGCGACCAGCCGCAGGTGCCGGCCGCCTTCTCCGGCGCGCGCGCCGTGGAGGTCGAGGTCAAGGCGGTGAAGAGCCTGCGGGACGGCGGGGAGGGCACCGCCTCGTTCGCCCCGCGCGCCTCCGCCGCCGCCCACGGCAAGCGCCATGTGCTGATCCGCGAGCGCGGCCGCATCGACGTGCCGGTCTACCGCCTCGCCGAGCTGTCCGGCGGCGATTTCGCATCCGGGCCCGCCATTCTCGAGGAGGACTATTTCACCTGCCGCGTCCCGCAGGGCTGGCAGTTCGTCATCAGCGACGCAGGCGATGTCCTGCTGAGCCGGGAGGATTGAAAACAATGAAAGTCGCCATGACCGAATATCTCCGCATCGATCTGACGTCGGAGACGTGGGAATGCCGGGTGTGCGATCACGAGATCGCTCCGGCCCGCGGGAACTACAAGGAAGGTCTGCTGGTCCACGATCGCGATCCGCGGGAAATCCATCCCCCGATCATCGATCCCGACAAGTACCGCTTCACCTTCAGCCCCGATCCGGAATGGGTGCGCATCCTCGAATACTGCTGCCCGAACTGCGGCACGCAGGTCGAGACCGAATACGCCGTGCCCGGCCATCCCCCGCTCCACGACATGGAGGTGGATCTCGATGCGCTGAAGGCCCAGTGGGCCGCGCGCGGCGAGGCCGCCGCCCCCTTCGCCGGCCCGGCCGTGGTGCGCGACGACGGCCACGGACACTGACCCGCTCGGCGCCGTCCCCCGGTGGGACGGCGCCTCCAGCGCAACGAACGCGGCCTACCGCGCCCCGCAGCATCCTCAGGGAGGACACATGAAACGCGTTTCCGTGGACATCGGTGGCACCTTCACCGACTGCTTCGTCGTGTGGGACAAGCAGTATATCGAAGCCAAGGCGCTCACCACGCACCACAACCTCGCCATGGGCTTCAACGAGGCATTGGGCAAGGCCTGCAAGGTGCTCGGCCTCGAGCTCGAAGAGATCCTCGGCACGGTGGATTCGGTCCGCTACGCCACCACGCTCGGCACCAATGCTCTGATTGAGCACAAGGGCCCCAAGATCGGCATGCTGGTCACCGCCGGCTACGAGGCCACCGTGCCGCTGAGCCGCGCCCGCGGCTATGGCGAGGGCCTCGACAACCTCGGCCAGCAGGACATGCCCAACGCCCAGCGGCCCGACCCGCTGGTCGAGGCGCACATGATCCGCGGCGTGCGCGAGCGCGTCGACTTCCAGGGCAAGCTGGTGATGCCGCTGGACGAGGACGACGTGCGCATCCAGATCCGCGAGCTGGTGGACCGCGGCGCGCAGATCATCGTCGTGGCGCTGGTGAACGCGGTGGTGAGCCCCGCCCACGAGCAGCGCATCGAGGAGATCATCCTGGAGGAGTATCCCTCCCACCTGCTCGGCGCGATCCCCGTCATCCTGTCCCACCAGGTGGCGGGCCGTAAGGGCGAATATGTGCGTGCCACCTCGGCCATCGTGGACGGCTACCTGCACTCCACCATGTACCACGCGCTCTCCGCCCTGGAGCAGAACCTGCGCGCCCACCATTACGAAAAGCCCATGCTGGTGATCCACAATTCCGGCGGCATGGCGCAGCTCAACTCCACCGACGCGCTGCAGACCATCCATTCCGGCCCGGTGTCCGGCATCGGCGCGTCCGAGCATCTCGCCATGCTCACCGGCCTCGGCAACGTGGTGGCCACCGACATGGGCGGCACCAGCTACGACATCGGCATCGTGGTGGACGGCGGCGTGAAGCATTACGACTTCAACCCGGTCATCGACCGCTGGCTGGTCTCGGTGCCCATGGTGCATCTCGTGACCCTCGGCGCCGGCGGCGGCTCCATCGCCTCCTACGACCGCATGTACAAGACCGTGAAGTGCGGCCCGGAGAGCGCCGGCTCCGATCCGGGACCGGCCTGCTACGACCGCGGCGGCATGAAGCCCACCGTCACCGACGCCGACCTGCTGCTCGGCTATCTCGATCCGGCCAATTACGCGGGCGGCTCCATCCCGCTGAACCCGCGCCGCGCCAAGGCCGCCATCGAGGACACCCTGTGCGACGAGCTCGACTGCTCGGTGATCGAGGCGGCGCTGCTGATCCGCGAGAAGGTGGACGACAACATGGCCAACGGGCTCTTCACCGAGCTGCGCGCCCGGGGCTACGACCCCAAGGACTTCACCATGCTCGCCTATGGCGGCAACGGCCCGCTGCACTGCTGCGGCATCGCCCAGAACCTCAACATCGACCGCATCCTCGCGCCGCCGCTCTCCTCGGTGTTCTCCGCGGTGGGCGCCGGCAACATGCACCAGCTCCATATCCACGAGCAGTCGCTCTACATGGTGCTGTACGACAGCAACACGCGCGCCCTGTTCGACGACTATGACCGCTTCAACGCCATCGTCGCTGACCTGAAGGAGCGCGGCACCCAGGACCTGCTGCGCCAGGGCGTGCCGCTCGCCGACATCCGCCACAACCTCGAGCTGGACATGCGCTACGGCAACCAGCTCGTGCAGACCACGGCGGTGATCGGCAAGCACGAGGTCTACGGCCCCGCCGACGTGCTCGCCATCATCTCGCAATTCTCCAACGACTACGGCAAGCGCTTCGGCGAGGGCTCGCAGGCGCCGGAGGCGGGCATCCGCATCAACACCATCCGTGTGGCGGCGTACGTGCACCACGAGACCGTCCAGTTCGAGGACATCAAGCCGGTGTCCGCCGCCGAGCGCACGGCGCCGCCGCCGCCCGCGTCCACCCGCGTGTGCCACTTCGTCGGGCAGGACGGGCCCATCGAGACCCCGGTGTGGAGCCGGGCGTCGATCGCGCCCGGCGTTGCCATCGAGGGCCCGGCCATCGTCGCGTCGGAGGTGACGACCTTCCTGGTCAATCCGGGCTGGACCTTCGTCGCCGCCAAGCAGGGCGCCTCCTGGTTCCTGCGCGCCGAGGCGCCTCAGACCACCCACTGACATCCCGTCCCCCCGCTCCGGCGGGGGGATCCGCGCCGCAAAGCGGCACACCGTGACGACATTCCGGGAGGACACCACAATGAACGACCTGAGCAACACGGGCCCCGGCAAGCTGCCCAGCGCCGAGGACATGGCCCTCATCCAGAAGTTCCTGAACGACACCACCCTGTTCCTCGGGCCCGACCCCGAGATCATGCAGAACCATGACCTCATGCCGCGCACGGCCGAAGAGGACGAGGCCATCGGCAAGGTGGCCGACGCCCACACCATCGCCAAGATCCGCGACCGCATCCAGTCGGGCTGCGACGAAGGCTACGAGATGGTGGAGCAGATGGGCGCCGCCCCCGGCGCCAAGTGGGGCGACGTGATCACCGGCGTGTATTCGGCGTCCGGTGATCTTGCCATTGCTTCCGCCGGCGGCGTGCTGATCTTCTCGGCGCTGGTGCACCATCCCATCAAGTTCATCATCAAGAACTGGATGAACGACCCCACCGTCGGCGTGCGCGAGGGCGACGGCTTCATCCACAAC
>JAFIHR010000329.1 GCA_017849325.1 Xanthobacter autotrophicus
CCTGCACGGCCGCGACAGCCGGCTGGCGCATGCGCTGCTCGGCGTGCTCCGGCACGAGGATGGCCTGACCGTGGGCGACAACGAGCCTTACGACGTCAGCGATGCGACCGACTGGACCATTCCCGTGCACGGTGAGCAAGGCGGCATCCTCCATGCAGGTATCGAGATCCGCCAGGACCTGATCGCGGGCGCGGACGACCAGGCGGCATGGGGCGCGCGCCTCGCCGGCCTGCTGCCGCGCGCCCTCGCGGCGTGCGAGGCGGCGAAAGCGTTGCCCTTGCAGGAGTTCTGACGGCCTTGCGGCCGGATCGGATCCTGAGACGCCGGCTCGGATGGCATGCATTGGCGCCGCGGGAGCTGCTCCTTCGAAGACGTGACGGTGGTTTCCTTGCTCCTCGCCTGCTCCCGGTTATCTGAACTCCGAGAACCCGATATCTATCCCGCCGCCCGGCGCGACAGATGCCTTTCGCGATACCGCCGGAGGCCGGCGGCGTGGAGCGGAGGGCGAGGCATGGGCACGGTCCAAAGCAGGCGCGGCATCTGCGCGTGGAGCGTTCTCGCAGTGGACGATCGGGCGCCGGAGGTTGCCCTGGCAGACGACGCCGGCCATCGCCTCTCGCCGTCCATCTCCTGTCTGTGCCGGGCATCAGCGCCGGCCGGCAGCGCGCAACCGGCTGGTGACGTCGCCGCTCGACGCTGCCGCCTGCACCCTCGGCGCGGGCCCCTCACGCGCGCCGCCCGGAAGCCGAGGCGGCCAATGGTCAACCGTGGCGCTTTCGCCTATGGTGCCGCGCTTTCCAGCCCGATCGTCTCTCCGTGACCCCTGCCGCCCGCCTGCAAGCAACCCTCGATCTGATGCATGACGTGGATAGCGTCGCGCGCCCCGCCGACGCCGTTGTGTCGGCATGGTTCCGGGCGCGACGCGATGTCGGCGAGAAGGATCGCGGCGCCATCTCCGACCTGCTCTATGCGCTGCTGCGCCACCATGCGCGCCTCGGCTGGTGGCTGGCGAGGCACGGACGCCCGGACACGCCGCGCAACCGGCTGCTGGCGTGGCTCGCGCTCGACGGGGGCATGACGCGGGATCAGGTCCAGGGCCTGTTCAACGGGGGAAAGCTCGCGCCGGCCGTCCTGACGGATCACGAGCGCACGCTGCTGGTGAAATTGCAGGGCAGCCGCATCGATCATCCGGCCATGCCGGACGAGGTGCGTTTCGAATGCCCCGCCTGGGCGCTCGACCTGTTGCGGCGGCGTTTCCCGCACACGTTCGGCGACGAGATGGCGGCGCTTCTGACGACGGCGCCGCTCGATCTGCGGGTCAATCCGCTGAAATCGACGCGCGAGGACGTGCTGGGCGAGCTGCGGGCGCTTGGCCTTCCGGCCGAGGCCTCCCGCATGGCGCCCTACGGCATTCGCGTGGCCGAGCGTCCCGCCCTGAACCGCCTGCCGATGCTGAAGACCGGGGCGGTCGAGATCCAGGACGAGGGCTCGCAGCTCGTCGCCATGGTGGTCGACGCCCGGCCGGGGGAGCGGGTGGTGGATTTCTGCGCCGGAGCCGGCGGCAAGACGCTGGCGATCGCCGCGCAGATGGCCAACAAGGGCTACGTCATGGCCTGCGACGTCCTTGCCGGCCGGTTGAAACGCGCCGCCGAGCGCTTCCGGCGGGCCGGCCTGCACAATATCGAGACCCGCCCGCTGGCGAACGAAACCGACCGCTGGGTGAAGCGCCACAAGGGCTCGTTCGATCGCGTGCTGGTCGATGCGCCGTGCAGCGGCACCGGCACGTGGCGGCGCAATCCCGATGCGCGCTGGCGCCAGCTTGGACCCGGAATCGAGGCGCTCCTGCCGCTTCAGGCCAGCATTCTTGCGAGCGCGGCGCGGCTGGTGAAGCCCGGCGGACGGCTGGTCTACGCCACCTGTTCGCTGCTGGCCGAGGAGAACGAGGAGCAGGTGGCCGCCTTCCTCGCGGCCCATCCCGACTTTCACGTCGTGCCGCTGCGCGAGGTGGCTCCGCAGCTCACCGATTCCGCCCACCCAGACTTTCTCGCGCTGACGCCCGCGCGCCACGATACCGATGGCTTCTTCGCGGCGGTGCTGCAGCGCGCCGCCATCTCGCCAGCGGAACCGATGCCGGAGCCGAGCGACGCGGAGAGCGCCGGCTGACCCGCCGGCTGCTCACTTCTTGAGGGGAACGCCCTTCGTGGTGAAGCGCTGCGTCCCGCCGCCCGGGCGGCGCAGGGGGCGTCGGGCCCCTGCGGCCGTGCCGGGCGGCTGATGCGCCGGCACGAGCTGCTCGGGGCGCGGGCCGATCAGGTCGGAGCGGCCCATCCGCTTCAGCGCCTCGCGCAGCAGCGGCCAGTTCTCGGGATCGTGGTAGCGTAGAAAGGCCTTGTGCAGCCGGCGCTGCCGGAGCCCCGTCGCCGTCACCACCGTCTCGCTCGCGCCGTGCCGCACTGCCCGCAGCGGGTTGATGCCGGTATGGTACATGGCCGTGGCGGTGGCCATGGGGGAGGGCAGGAAGGTCTGCACCTGATCGGCGCGATAGCGGTTCTTCTTGAGCCACAGCGCGAGGTTCATCATGTCCTCGTCGGTCGTGCCCGGATGCGCCGCGATGAAATAGGGGATGAGATAGTATTTCTTGCCGGCCTGCCTCACCGCCGCGTCGAACATCTCCTTGAAGCGGTCATAGGTGCCGATGCCCGGCTTCATCATCTTGTCGAGCGGGCCGCGCTCGGTGTGCTCGGGCGCGATCTTGAGGTAGCCGCCCACATGGTGGGTCACCAGCTCCTTGATATATTCCGGGCTCTTCACCGCGAGGTCGTAGCGCACGCCGGAGGCGACCATCACCTTCTTGACGCCCTCCACCTCGCGCACCTTGCGATAGAGCCGGATCAGGTCGTCGTGGGAGGTGTTGAGGTTCTCGCAGATGCCCGGGAAGACGCAGGAGAGGCGCCGGCACGCGGCCTCGATCTTCGGGTCCTTGCAGGCCATGCGGTACATGTTGGCGGTGGGCCCGCCGATGTCCGAGATCACGCCGGTGAAGCCCGGCGTCCTGTCCCGGATCTCTTCGATCTCGCGCAGGATCGAGGCTTCCGAGCGGTTCTGGATGATGCGCCCCTCGTGCTCGGTGATGGAGCAGAAGGTGCAGCCGCCGAAGCAGCCGCGCATGATGGTCACCGAGAACCGGATCATGTCCCACGCCGGGATCTTCGCATCCCCATAGGAGGGATGCGGCGCGCGGGCGTAGGGCAGGTCGTAGACCGCATCCATTTCATCGCTGGTGAGCGGGATGGGCGGCGGGTTCAGCCACAGGTCGCGGTCGCCGTGGCGCTGCACCAGCGGGCGGGCATTGCCGGGATTGCTCTCCCGGTGCAGCACGCGCGAGGCGCGGGCATAGGCCTCCGGGTCCTCCTCCACCTGCTCGCAGGAGGGCAGGCGGATCACCACATCGCCGGGGCGGCGGGCGGCGCCTTCGTCGGCGCTGTCGAGATCGTCGGCATGCAGCTCGCTGTAATGCTCCGGCACCCGGCGGAACAAAGCGACGCCGCGCACGGAATCGATCTCCCGCGGCGCCTCGCCGGCGGCGATCCGGTTGGCCACCTCGACGATGGCGCGCTCGGCATTGCCGTAAATCAGCAGGTCGGCCTTGGCGTCCGCCAGCACCGAGCGGCGCACCTTGTCGGACCAGTAGTCGTAATGGGCGATGCGGCGCAGCGAGGCCTCGATGCCGCCGAGCACGATGGGCACGTCCTTGAACGCCTCGCGGCAGCGCTGGGTATAGACGATGACCGAGCGGTCGGGCCGCCGGCCGCCTTCGCCGCCGGGGGTGTAGGCATCGTCGTGGCGCAGGCGGCGGTCCGCGGTGTAGCGGTTCACCATCGAGTCCAGA
>JAFIHR010000330.1 GCA_017849325.1 Xanthobacter autotrophicus
GAACAGCAGGCCGAGGAACAGCCAGGCCAGCGGCCGCCAGCGCCCGAGCTTCACCTCGGCCGCCCGGCGCGGCAGGCCGGTGCCCACCCGCGCGAGGCGGTGCCGCGCCGCCAGCCGCTCGGCCCCCAGCAGCAGCACGAAGGTGACGGCGAGCAGCATCAGCGAGAGCCAGGCCGCATAGGTGCGGTCGAAGGCAGCGGAATACTGGGTGAAGATGGCGTAGCTGAACACCTCGTAGCGCATCAGCGCCACCACGCCGAAATCGCCCAGCACATAAAGCGCGGTGATGAGGCAGCCGGCGCCGAAGGCCGGCATCAGGTGCGGCAGCGTCACCCGCGCGAAGGTAGCGGCGGGCGAGGCGCCGAGGCTGCGGGCGCTCTCCTCCAGGCTGGCGTCCATGGCCATCAGCGCGGCGCGCAGGTTCAGGAAGAGATAGGGGAAGATGTAGAGGGTCAGCGCCGTGGCCGCGCCCGTCAGCCCCTCCGGACGCGGCAGGCGCAGGCCGAACAGCGCGTTGGCGAGTCCCTGATAGCCGGTGAGGCCGATGAGCGCATAGGCCATCACATAGCCCGGCACCGCCAGCGGAAGCACGCCCAGCACCGTGACGAGGGTCTTGTGCTTCAGGTCCGAGCGCACCGTCAGCCAGGCGAGCGGCAGCGCGATGGCGCCGGAAAAGACCAGCACCAGGGCGGTGAGCGCCAGCGTGTTGCCCATCAGCATGAGATTGCGGGGGCGGAACACGGTCTCGGCCAGGCTTGCGGCGTCGGCGTCGAGCGCCCGCACCAGCAGGTAGGCGAGGGGCACCAGCATGCCCGCCACCACGGCGGTAGTGGCGAGGGTGAGGCCGAGCGGCGCACGGGCGAGGCGCGGCGGTGGCAAGGCGGGCCGCGCCGGCGGCGCCGCGCCGTCGGCCGCCTCGGTCGAGGACAGGCTCATCTTGGGTCAGAGAAGGCCGACTTCGCGCAGCAGCTTGAGGGTGCCGTCGAGATCGGCGAGCGCGGCGATGTCCACCTTCGGCGTGATCTCCAGCAGAGTGCCGTAGGGCTCCAGCGTCGGCGGCGAGGCGATGCCCGGGATCACCGCGTATTCATTGCCCTTCTGGGTGATGAAGTCCTGCGCGCCCTTGGAGATGAGGAAGTCCACGAACTTCTGCGCATCCGCCTTGTTGTCGCTCGACGCCATGATGCCGACGCCCGCCACCAGCGCGAGGTTGCCGAGGTCGCCGGCGCGGAAATGGCCCTGCGCGACGGGATAATTGGCGTCGCGGGCGGTGTAGCGGCCGAGGTAGTAATTGTTGACCAGGCCGAAATCCACCTCGCCATTGGCGATGCCTTCGATCTGCGTGCCGTTGTTGCGATAGGCCTTGGCGCCGTTGGCCTTCATGGCCTGCAGCCAGGCCTTGGCGGTGGCTTCGCCCTCGATGGCGCGGAACGCGGTGATGAAGGCCTGGAACGAGCCGTTGGTGGGCGCCCAGGCGACCCGGCCCTTGAATTTCGGATCGGTGAGGTCCTTTACCGAGAGCGGCAGCTCGGCCTCCTTCACCCGCTCCTTGGAATAGACCAGCGTGCGGGTGCGGGCCGAGGTGGCCACCCAGGAGTTGGCCTCGTTGCGGAAGGGTGCGGCGATGCCCGCGTTGACCGAGGCGGGCAGGGGCGCGAACTCGGGCGCCAGCGTGATGAGCGAGCCGGCCTCCTGGCCCCAGAAGACGTCGGCGGGCGAGCGCGCGCCTTCTTCCTTCAGCAGCGTCGCCATCTCCGAGGTGCTGCCGAAGCGCGCGTTCACCTTCACGCCGGTTTCGCTCTGGAACTGTTTGACGAGTTCGCCCACCAATGCTTCGCCGCGACCGGAATAGAGCGTGATTTCCCCAGCGGAAACCATGGCGGGGACGACGGCGAGAACGGCGGCGGCGATGCCGCTGGCGAAGTATTTCTTCATGAAGTCCACCCTGTCTGCGGAGAAAGTCAAACGTTTCGGATGAAAGTCGTTCTTTAGAATAAGTGTAAATTGAGAGATGCCGGCTAAACCAGATCCACATGGCCTGTGCTACTTACAACTTTCCTCTGACGCAAGGGTAGATCGCTCACAATCGCCGTGAAGAGCGCCGGTGGTCGGCGCCATGATGGTAATCTATTGACAGGTTGCCTCTAATTCCCTTTCGGAAGCTGTGGGATTGATCTTGGTGGCCGAGCGCGCGCCGGCTGGCGCCCGCCGGGGCCGGCAATGCTATGGTGGGCCGGGCTCGGGGCCGCGGATGCGCGGGTTACGCGCCCGGCGTCGGGGCAGGGAGGGCAGGCGGGTGAGCAGCACGGGAACGGGGAGCGGACGGTCGCGTTGGATGCGGCGTCGCCTTCTCATGGGGCTTGCGGCCGTGGGACTCACTTCGGCCATGGCGGTGCCGCCGGCGCAGGCGAGCTTCTGCTGCGAGGTGCGCAAGACCAAGGATGGCTTCCTCGCCCTGCGCTCGGGGCCCGGCACCCGCTTCCGCCTGCTGGCCAAGGTGCCGTCCGGCGAGATGGTCTGCTTCGGCAGCCGCGAGGACGACGCGCCCGACACCGGCGACTGGATCGAGGGCTGGTATACTGGCACCGACGGCGTGCGCCATAACGGCTGGGTCAACGGCCGCTTCCTCCATGACGAATGCGGCTGAGCCCGCCCGCGGTCCGGCGTGAGCTTCACCGCGCCCGACCCCGGCCGCCCACCGGCGGCTACCGTTTCGGAACTGCGTCGGGTGGCCGACGTTTTTCTGCGCGAGGGAAGGGGTTGGCGGGATACGCCGGGAAGAGGGAGGGTACGTTCATGACCCACCATATGCGTCATTCCACGGGATGGGTTGCAGGCCTTGCGGTGGCGCTGTCGCTGTCGCCGGCGATGCTCGGGGCGGCGCGCGCGCAACAGGCGCCGGGCGAGGTCAGGATGGCGGCGCAGGAGAAGGGCGCCGCCGCGATGCCGGGCGAGCGCACCGCCGCCGCCGACGAGACCTATCGCGACATGGAGAAGACCCTCGGCGTGGTGCCGGGCTTCTTCAAGGCGTTTCCCCAGGCCGGCATCGCCGGCGCCTGGGCCGAGTTCAAGGCGGTGCAGCTCAATCCCGACACCAAGCTCTCCGGCAAGGAGAAGGAGCTGATCGGGCTGGCGGTGGCGGCGCAGATCCCCTGCCAGTACTGCATCTATTTCCACACCGAGGCGGCGCGGCTCAACGGCGCCACCGACGAGGAGATCCGCGAGGCGGTGGCCATGGCGGCGATCACCCGCCACTGGAGCACGGTGCTCAACGGCATGCAGATCCGCGAGGCGGACTTCAAGAAGGAGGCCGACGCCGCCTTCGCCTATGCCGCCCAGCATGCCAAGGACGGCGCCGCGCCGAAGGGCGCGGGCAAGAGCGACATGAGCCAGTGACGGACCGAGGCGCCGGGCCGGGCGCTACCGCTCCGCCGCCGGGCCGCGCAGGATGAGCTGGTCGCCGCGGAAGACGAAGCTGTCGAGGCGGGAGAGGAAGCTCATGCCCAAAAGGCTGCCGCCGAGCGCGCCGGGGGCCGCCACCAGGCCCGGCACGCGGTGCTCCACGATGCCGCCCACCGCAATGCTGTCGAGCAGCACGGAGGCCGCGCGGGCGCGCCCGTTCGCGGTCTCCACCACGATGTCATAGGTCAGCGCGCTCACCGAAAGGCCGGCGGCGCGGGCCGCCTCGTGGGTCAGCACCACGGACGAGGCGCCGGTATCGACGAGGAGCGTGAGGCCGGCGCCGTTCACCGCGCCGCGCACGGTGAACTGGCCGTCGGCGCCACGGGTGACGGCGACGGTGACGTGGCGCGCATCGGCGACGTTGACCGCATAGCCGGGGATGAGCTCGCCCAGCACCCTCTGTCCCGCCTGCTGGAGCGGGACGCGGTAGGTGTAGACCACCGCCAGCAGCAGGGCGATCACCAGCCAGAGCGCCGCCGCCTGAAGCTGCTCGGCGAGCCGGCTGCCGCGCAGCAGCGCCAGCAGGCTCAGCCCCACGACGATGCCGATGGAGCCGAGGGTGACGAGGCGGGCGAACTGGTCCAGTCCGAGTCCCGCCACCTCGCCCTCCTCATGGCGCGCCACCAGCACCACGAGGGCGGCGAACAGCACCAGAAGCAGGATCCACAGCAGGCGGTCGCGGCGCACGGCTCGTCCTTTCCGCTCGGGGGCTTGGGGGGTGAGGGGGCTTGGGGGTCAGGGGGCGTGGGCGAACAGCAGCACGGCGAGCAGGAAGGCGATCTCGGCAAGCTGCTGGGTGGCGCCCGCCACGTCCCCGGTCTGGCCGCCGAACAGGCGCTCGGCCCGCCGGATCATGATGAGAATCACCGCCAGCACGGCCATCAGCCCGGCGAAGGTGGCGCCCACGCCGAAGCTCGGCACGAGGCACGCCGCCACCACGGCCGCCGCCGAGAGCGCGCTCGCCAGCGCCCCGTCGGCGGACGGCCGGCCGACCACGTAGGCGCTGCCGTCGGTGCGGGCCGGGGGCAGGGCGCGCAGCAGCAGCAGGCCGGCGGTGCGCGAGACCGCGGCGCCGGCGATCAGCGCGAGGGAGGCGCGCAGGATGCCGCTCGCTCCCTGCAGCGCATCGAGCGCGCCGATACGGAGCAGGAGGGAGAGAATCAGCGCCGCCGCGCCGAAGGTGCCGATGCGGCTGTCGCGCATGATCTCGAGGCGCCGGATGCGGCTGCCGCCGCCGAGGCCGTCGGCGGAATCGGCGAGGCCGTCCTCATGGAAGGCGCCGGTGGCGATCACCATGGCCGCCACCGCCAGCACCGCGCCGAGAAACGGCGTGAAGCCCAGCGCCCAGGCGCCGAACAGCACCACCGCGCCGATAAGGCCGATCAGCGCCCCGGCCAGCGGCACCGCATAGGCGATGCGGTTGATGTCCGGCGGATCATAGCTCTCGGCTGCGCCGGGCCGCACCGGGATCGGCAGGCGGGAATAAAAGCGCAGGGTCTCGGAAAGGTCCGCCGCGATCTGGGCCAGCTGCATGGGGTGGGTTCATCCTTTCCGGCGCCGCCGTGCCCGCGCATCAGGCCGGCACGAGCGCTGCAATATCTTGTCCGTCCGCATTTTTCCCCGGGACGCCAGGAGCGCCGTCCCCGAAGCGGCGCCGCGGCGGCGGGCCAGCATGGACCGTCATCAGGCGCGGGGAAAGAACGCCTCGGGCGATTTCATGGCGGGAAGGCCGCGCATCCGCTCCAGCCAGGCTGCCATCGCGGGCGTGGCCGTAACGCCGGCTTCCCCCAGCCACTGAGCATAGCCCCAGATGGCGCAATCGCCGATTCCCGGCGCGGCGCCGTGAAAGAAGGGGCCATCGCCCAGCAGCGCGGCGAAGCGGGCGCAATCCACTCCATAGCGCATCCGCAACCATTCGAGCGCGCCCTGCGGGAAGCCCTCGCCGCCGACGCGCCGGGCCTCCTTCAGTTGCGGCAGGCACATGCCGATCCGGTTGGCTTCCCACATGAGCAGCTCCCGGCCGCGGCGCAGCCCCGCCGCGGTCTCCCCGCCGAGGCAGGAAAAGCGCGCGGCAATCTCAAGCAGGATCGCGCCCGACTGGACATAAGGCGATCCGTCGATGATCAGCGCCGGAACCTCCGCGAACGGGCTCGTGGCGAGGAAATCCGCCGGGCGCGTCTGCGGCGGTGCCCAGATGTCGATCCAGCGGGTCTCGTGCGGCAGGCCGGCCAGCGCCAGGGCGAGCGCGACCTTGCAGGCGTGGCCGGAATCGGGATGCCCGTAGAGCAGGAGGCGGGTCATGGCGGGGCTCGGTCCGGTGATCGGGGTGCGCGGCACCCTGTCGGCCGGCGGGCGGGGGAGGCGCGCGAGCCTGTCCCTTATCACAAGTGCGCGTGGTGTCCGCACCGCCGTCGGAGCGGAATTGCCCTTAGGTAAGTCCGGCGCCGGATCGGGCCTGCGGGAGCGTTCGGCACCGCGTTTGCAATCGCCGGTCCGGTCGCTATAGTCCCGCCGCCTTGCCGGAGCCTGTTTGCCGGCGCGGCCGTCCTTTCCGCGGCGCTCCTCTCAACACCGACCAACGAGGCTGCTCATGTTCATTTCGCCCGCTTTCGCCCAGGGCGCTCCCGCCGCCGGTGGCGGGGCCGACATGCTCATCCAGCTTGCCCCGTTCCTGCTCATCTTCGTGGTGATGTATTTCCTCATCCTGCGCCCGCAGCAGAAGCGCGCGAAGGCGCACCAGGAAATGGTCAGCGCCCTGCGCCGCGGCGACGTGGTGATCACCGGCGGCGGCCTCGTGGGCAAGGTGACCAAGGTGGTGGACGAGAACGAGATCGAGCTGCAGATCGCCGACAACGTGCGCGTCCGCCAGCTCCGCAGCCAGATCGCCACGGTCCGGGCGAAGGGCGAGCCCGCCAAGGACGAGGTTCCGCCCGCCGTCTCCTGATCCTTCTAGATTGCGCGCCCCATGCTGCACTTTTCCCGGCTCAAGACGGCAGCGATTCTCATCGCCACCGCCATCGGCATCCTGTTCGCCCTCCCCAACGTGCTGCCGCAGAGCGTGCTGCAGCATCTGCCCGCCTGGCTGGCGTCCAGCCGCGTGACCCTCGGCCTCGACCTGCAGGGTGGCTCGCACATCCTGCTGGAGGTGGACGGGGCGGCGCTGCGCAAGGAGCGCACCGAGCAGGTGCGCGACGAGGTGCGCAACGTCCTGCGCGAGCAGAAGATCGGCTATTCCAACCTGGCCATCCGCGACACCACGGTGTCGCTGCGCCTGCGTAATCCCGACGACAGGGACAAGGCCCTGACTGCGCTCCGCGCGCTGGCCAATCCCGTCACCAACACGCTGTTCGGCAACAGCACCGGCGAGAAGGACCTCGCGGTGACCGCCGGCGACGACGACACCCTCGCGGTGAGCCTGACCGAAGCCGGCGTCAACGCCCGGGTGCGCTCGGCGGTGGACCAGTCCATCGAGATCATCCGCCGGCGCATCGACCAGCTCGGCACGGTGGAGCCGAACATCCAGCGCCAGGGAGCCGACCGGATCCTGGTGCAGGTTCCCGGCCTTCAGGATCCGCAGCGCCTGAAGACGCTGCTCGGCCAGACCGCCAAGCTCACCTTCCGCATGGTGGACATGTCCATGTCGCCGGAGCAGGCGCTGCAGGGCCGCCCGCCGCCGGAATCGGAGGTGCTGGAAGGCCCCAACGGCGCGCATTACCTCGTCGAGCGGCAGGTGCGCGTGTCCGGCGAGGATCTGGTGGACGCCCAGCCGGGCTTCGATCCGAACAGCCGCGAGCCGGTGGTCAGCTTCCGCTTCA
Organism: Xanthobacter autotrophicus; assembly: GCA_017849325.1. Classification (GTDB taxonomy): domain Bacteria; phylum Pseudomonadota; class Alphaproteobacteria; order Rhizobiales; family Xanthobacteraceae; genus Xanthobacter; species Xanthobacter autotrophicus_B. The sequence continues at coordinate 7,278 of JAFIHR010000330.1, forward strand.
ACAACAACGGCGCCAAGCGCTTCGCCGCCACCACCCAGGAGGCGGTGGGCCGGCCGTTCGCCATCGTGCTCGACAACAAGGTGATCTCGGCTCCGGTGATCCGCGAGCCCATCCTCGGCGGCTCGGGCCAGATCTCCGGCTCGTTCACTGTGCAGGAAGCCAACGACCTCGCCATCCTGCTGCGCGCCGGCGCGCTGCCGGCGCCGCTCAAGGTGGTGGAGGAGCGCACCGTGGGCCCGAGCCTCGGCGCCGATTCCATCGAGGCCGGCAAGGTGGCCGCTTATGTGGCGACCGGGCTGGTGGCGGTGTTCATGCTCGCCTTCTACGGGCTGTTCGGCGTGTTCGCCCTGGTGGCGCTGGCGGTGCACGTGACACTGATGTTCGCGCTGCAGTCGGTGCTGGGGGCGACGCTGACGCTGCCCGGCATCGCCGGCATCGTGCTCACCATCGGCATGGCGGTGGATTCCAACGTGGTGATCTTCGAGCGCATCCGCGACGAGGAGCGGGAAGGCCGTTCGGCCATCTCGTCCATCGACAAGGGCTTCTCGAACGCCCTCGGCACCATCCTCGATGCCAACATCACCTCGCTCGCCACCGCCATCATCCTGTTCCTGCTGGGCGGGTCGGGGCCGGTGCGCGGCTTCGCGGTGACCTACATCCTCGGTCTTTTGACCACCATGTTCACGGCCTATACCCTGACCCGCCTGATGATCGCCTGGTGGGTGAAGTGGCGCCGGCCGGCGACACTGCCCATCTGAAGGCGCGCCGATATGCCCCTGATCCGCTACATTCCGGCGCAGCCCAAGATCGCCTTCATGAAGCTGCGCCACTTCACCTTCCCGCTGTCGGCAGCGATGTCGGTGCTGGCCATGGTGCTGTTCCTCGCCGTGGGCTTCAACCTCGGCATCGACTTCCGCGGTGGCACGCTGATCGAGGCGCAGGCGAGCCAGGCGACGGCCGATCTCGGCGCCCTGCGCGAGCATCTGACCGATCTCGACCTTGGCGACGTGCAGATCCAGGAGTTCGGCTCGCCCCGCGACGTGCTGATCCGCCTCGGTCAGGCCGGCACCTCCGACGAGGAGCAGCAGAAGATCGTTTCCGACGTGCGCGGCGCGCTGGGGCAGGATTATTCCATCCGGCGGGTGGAGAGCGTGGGCCCCTCGGTGTCGGGCGAGCTGGTGCGCCAGTCCATCCTGGCCCTGGTGCTGGGCGCCGTGGCGGTGCTGGCCTATCTGTGGTTCCGCTTCGAATGGCAGTTCGCGGTGGGCGCGCTGGTCACCACGCTGCACGATATCTTCGTGACGCTGATGATCTATTCGGCGTTCGGCATCGACTTCAACCTGACCTCCATCGCCGCCATCCTCACCATCATGGGCTATTCCCTGAACGACACGGTGGTGATCTATGACCGCATCCGCGAGATGGTGCGGCGCTACAAGAAGATGCCGCTGCCCGAGCTGCTCGACGTCGCGGTGAACGCCACCCTGTCGCGCACCCTCATCGTCTCCACCACCACCTTCTTCTCGACGCTGGCGCTGTACTTCTTCGGCGGCGAGGTGCTGCGCGGCTTCTCCCTGGCCATGACCGTGGGCGTGCTGATCGGCACCTATTCCTCGATCTTCGTGGCGGCGCCGATCCTTATCCACCTGGGTCTGCGGGCCTCGACCGTGGCGGCGCCCGAGGGTGCCGCCAAGCCGGGCTCGAAGCCCGCCGAGGCCTGAGCGCGCCGTGGCCGCGCCGCCGCCCCCCGGCGAGGCGTTCCTGCCGCGGCAGGTGCCGATCGACGGCTATGCGCAGCAGTTCTTCCATTTCGCCGGCATGTCCCACGCCGGCTCGATCCTGGCTCTGCCCTCCGGCATCCACGCCTGGCCGGTGGCGGAGATGGCAGCGGTGGATGCCGCCGCGCTCGCGCCCATCCTCGCGGAAGCGCCGGCCTTCGAGCTGCTGTTCATCGGCACGGGGCGCGATCCGGCCCATCTCGCCGAGCCGCTGAAGCAGCTCCTGCGCGCGGCGGGGCTGCGATTCGAGCTGATGCCGACACCCCAGGCCGCCGCGACCTATAACGTGCTGCTGGCCGAGGGACGGCGCGTGGGCGCGGCACTGATCGCGTTCTGACCTCCCGTTCCGCGCCCGGCCCGCGCGAGACCTGCCCCGAGCCCGCCCATGCCCGATGCCGCCGTCGATGCCGCTTATGCCTATTGCGCGGACCTCGTGCGCAGCCAGGATCGCGACCGCTTCCTCGCCGCCCTGTTCGCTCCCGAGGCGGCGCGCCGGCATCTCTTCGCCCTCTATGCCTTCAATGTGGAGGTGGCGCGGGTGCGCGACGTCATCCGCGAGGCGTTGCCGGGGGAGGTGCGCCTCGCCTGGTGGCGCGAGGCGATCGAGGGCCAGGGCCGGGGCGACGTGGAGGGGCATCCGGTGGCGGTCGCGGTGATGGACACCATCGCCCGCCACCACCTGCCGAAGGATGCGTTCATCGCCCTCGCCGATGCGCGTATCTTCGATCTCTACGACGATCCCATGCCGAGCTTCGCCGACCTCGAAGGCTATGCGGGCGAGACCGCCTCGGCGCTGCTGCGCCTCGCCGCGCTGCTGCTGGCGCCGGAGGCGGCGGCCGACACCGCCACCGCGGCGGGCCATGGCGGGGTGGCGCTGGCGCTCACCGGCCTCATGCGCTCGCTGCCGATCCATGCGGCGCGGGGCCAGTGCTTCCTGCCGCTGGATGTGCTCGCCCGCCACGGCCTTGATCGCGAGGCGGCGGTCAGCGGGCAGGCCTCGCCCGCGCTCGCGGCGGTGCTTCGGGAGCTGAACGACGCCGCGCGCGCGCATCTCAAGGCGGCCGCGGGAGCGATCTCCGCCTTCCCGCCGGACGAGGGGCGGACCCTGACGCCCGCCTTCCTGCCCCTGAGCCTGATCGACGGGGACCTGAAGGCGCTCGCGCGGGCCAAGGATCCCTTTCGCGCGGTGGCCGGCCTCTCGCCGTTGCGCCGCCAGCTCACCCTGTGGTGGGCGGCGCGGCGCGCCGGGGCCGGCAAGCCCTGGCTCAGGACGGGCTGAGGCGGCGGCCGGTGGTCCGCTTATGCCACCGAGCGGGTGATGCGGTCGGTGAGGTTCAGGCGGCTGCGGGCGATGGCGGTGATGGCGGCGCGCACCTCCTCGGAGCCGGAAAGGGCGTCGAGCATCTCGATCTGGTTGCGCGCCACCAGCAGCAGGAGGTCGTCGCGCACGGTGCCGTCGGCGGCGCGGGGCAGGCGCTCGACGATCTGGAGCTGGTCGAGATGCGGCCTGTCAGGCAGCGCCGCCGCGAGATGGGCGCGCAGCGCCTCCGCCGTGAGCGGGGCCTCGCCCGGCGCAGCGGGCTTCGCCTCCACGAAGGCATAAAGGCCCACCTTGCCGCCGAGGGTCTGGAAATCCGCCATATGCACGTCGGCGACGCCCGGATGGGCGGCCAATGCCGCGACGATGCGCGGCCCGACCTGCGTCACCCGCGGTCCGCGCCCCTCGGTGTCGGAATAGGACATGAGCCGGCGCGTGACGAAGCGGTAGACCTTCTTGCCGGTGGCCATCCAGACCCGCGTCGGCACGCTCTTCTTGGCGAGCATGGCCTTCTCGCGCGCCGTCAGCTCGTCCGGGCAGTAGGTGCGCTTGTGCTTGAGGAGGTGGCGCAGGTCCTCATAGGCGAGGATGCGGCCCAGCTTCCAGCTCCGGCTGATGGGCAGAGCGAGCTGGAAATCCATCAGCCAGGCCTCGCCATCGGCACCGCGCAGCCAGTTCTGCTGCTTGGCGAGGTCGTTATGGGCATAGCCGGCGCGGTGCAGGGTGCGCAGGGCGGCGCGGGCGGAATGGAAATAATGGCTGTCGCCGAACGGCCGCGCGATCTGCAGTGGCACGCCCTCGATCCAGCCGCGCACCAGGAAGCGCTCGCCCACCGCCAGCAGAGGCGTCGTCACCCCGGTGGCGGTGACGTGGCGCAGGGCATTCGCCTCGAAGGCGGCGAGGCGCGCGGCGAGCAAGGCGAACCAGGGCGAGACCTCGTTCCAGCGCCGGCGCACGGCTGGCCACGTCTGGCCCGAGGCGTCGGTCCACGTGCCGCGCTCCACCGTGGAGAAGACGTCACGCTTCAGCACGGTGTCCACGGCAAAGCGGGTGGGGTCCGCATGCTCTTCGAGGGCGGGAAAGGTCCGGGTGATGCGCGGC